>JBIIRF010000097.1:0-7531 GCA_044341715.1 Bacteroidia bacterium
TCCCGAGACAAAAGAGCAGGCCGTGTTCGAAGGTGCGGTGTATTTGAAAGATGGTAAAACGATCATCATCTCTACCGACCTCGACAATGAATTCCAGTACCTCGCGAAGATGGATCTCACCACAAAGAAAATCACTCCACTTACAAAAAGTATTCCCTGGGATGTGGGTGGTTATGATCTGAGTCCGGATGGAACAAAGCTGCTCTTCACCACCAACGAAGCCGGATTCACGAAGCTCTATATGCTCGATGTGAATACCAATGCTTACGAGCCGGTGAAGGAAATTCCGAATGGTTCACTCGGTGGATTCAAATGGCACGAGAACGGAACCGAGTTTTCGTATGTGTATTCCAATGCAACCACATCATCCGATATCTACACCTTCAATATCGATTCGCGTAAAACGGAGCGCTGGACAGAAAGTGAATTGGGCGGACTCGTCTCTTCACAGCTAAGCGATGCAGAACTCATCAAGTGGAAGAGCTTCGATCAGAAAGAGATCTCCGGATTCTATTACAAAGCGCATAAGAAATTTACGGGCAAACGTCCGGTGATCATTGTGATTCACGGCGGACCCGAAGGACAAAGTTTCCCCGGCTTCCAGGGACGTAATAACTATTATCTCAATGAACTTGGTGTAGCACTCATCTATCCCAACGTACGCGGAAGTACAGGTTACGGTAAAACATTCGTCAAGCTCGACAACGGCTATCTCCGCGAAAATTCGGTGAAAGATATCGGCGCACTCCTCGACTGGATTGCCCAACAACCCGAACTCGATGCATCGCGTGTGATGACCATGGGAGGAAGTTATGGTGGATACATGGCCCTCGCCTGTGCCGTTTTCTACAGCGATCGCCTCAAGTGTTCCAATGACATCGTAGGAATCTCCAACTTCAACACCTTCCTCAAAAACACCGAAAGTTACCGACGTGATCTGCGCAGAGTAGAGTACGGCGATGAGCAGGATCCCAAGATGGCTGCCTTCCTCGAGAAGATCTCCCCACTCAACAACGTCAATAAAATCAAAATACCGATGTTTATTGTACAGGGAGGAAATGATCCACGTGTACCACGCACCGAAGCATCACAAATGGCAGAAGCTTTGAAGAAAAACAATGTTCCTACCTGGTATCTCGAAGCGAAGGATGAAGGACATGGATTCCGGAAAAAGCCGAACTCCGATTTCCAGTTTTATTCGACGATACTCTTCGTGCAGAAATATCTGCTTGGAGAGAAATAGAGTAAAGAATAGTATTTCGTTTTGGCCACTGATCGGTTAAGAAAGGTTATGATCATAAAAAATCATAAATTTTCTTAATAAATCAGTGGCTAAACTTTTCTCGTAGCTGCTATCTCAAAAATCAGCTCAGGGTTCGTCTCAAACTGATTTCCTACAACTACTATATCTGCACCGGCTTTGTAAAGTTCTTCGGCTTTTTCTGCAGTACGAATGCCACCGCCAACGATGAGGGGAATATTGATCTCTCTTCTGATGGCGCGGATCATCTCCGCAGGGACCGCCTGTTTGGCACCGCTTCCGGCTTCGGTGAAAATGAGTTTCATGCCGAGTTGTTCGCCGGCGAGGGCTGTGGTGGCAGCAATCTCGGGACGATCTACCGGAATAGGGGCTGTGCCGCTGACATATTGCACCGTGGTCATGTTACCGCCATCAATAAGGAGGTAGCCGGTGGGCATTATTTCGATTTCCGCGGCTTTGAGGCGTTGGGCAGCGAGGATATGTTGTCCGATGAGGAGATCAGGATTGCGGCCGCTGATGAGGCTGAGAAGCAGGATAGCATCGGCATGTTCATCTACCTGCTGATGATTACCAGGGAAAATAACGACCGGAATCGTGCTGCGATTTTTGATACCCTGAATGGTATGCGCAAGATCGCCGCTGGTAAGCAGACTCCCGCCGACGAAGAAAAAATCTACACCGGCCTCGTTGCAATTATGGCAAATACGGTCTAAGTGAAGCTCGTTGACCTTATCCGGGTCGATGAGCACCGCGAGCATGCGCTTTCCGTGGTGACGGGCTTCAAGTATCTGCTGGTAAATCATGCTGAAAGATCACTGCTAATCTTTTGCAATAGTATGAACCATAAGAACGCCCTCCAAATATTTAAAATGGTAGTCGAAGTGGGAATGTCCTTTATGTCCCTGATATTCAGCGGCTCCATGCCCGTTATCGACATCCGTGAATTTTGGTTCATGTATCAGCAGATCTTGCGCAAAATGGATCCCGCCGCCGCCGATGGTCTTGAACAGGGCCTCTTTAGCGCTCCAGACCAGGGCCGTATCAGCCAATTCCTGCTCTTTGCGGATCCATAACTTTTCAACAGGATGCAGGAACCGCGCAGCGATCTTCATAATCCGCGGACTCACCTCCTCCAGATCGAGTCCGGCCTGACGAGTGGGATGGTAAAGGAGACCGATATGCTCCCGACTATGCGAGATAGAAACGGTCCCGGGGATGCCTTTCAGCTCCGGTTTTCCGAGTTCATCATATTGAATATCAATTCTATGTGGAGCTTCGAGCTTGTCCAGCAGGAGACGTGTAACCATCTTCTGCAGTCTTCGGGAAGGGAGATGGTAGAGCCGGCAGATGGCATCAAAATCTTCATCCGTTAAAAACCTTTGAATATCATTTAACGTTTCAGTGAGGTGCCAAATCCACACACTCGCCCCCGTATGTAACAATGAGTGTTGGTAGAGTGGCATCTGTTGATATAATAATTAACCCGCAAGTTATTGTTTCCTGAACGTAGAACCTTAACTTCGCACAAAATTTGAAAAAAAAATGAAGACACAAACTGCGCAGTATGTAAAATACAAGGTTAAAGACATGTCTTTGGCTGAATGGGGTCGCAAAGAAATCCAACTGGCGGAAGCTGAAATGCCTGGTCTGATGGCCATCCGCGAAGAGTACGGTCCGAAACAGCCATTAAAGGGAGCCCGCATCGCAGGATGTCTCCACATGACTATCCAAACCGCAGTATTAATTGAAACGCTGGCCGCGCTGGGTGCAGAAGTAACCTGGTCGTCTTGCAATATTTTTTCTACACAGGATCACGCCGCTGCTGCCATTGCCGCTGCAGGTATCTCCGTGTACGCATGGAAAGGTATGAACGCCGAAGAATTCGACTGGTGCATCGAGCAGACTCTTTTCTTCGGAGAAGATCGTCAGCCGCTCAACATGATCCTCGACGACGGCGGTGACCTCACCAACATGGTTCTCGACAAATATCCTGAGCTGATCTCCGGAATCCGTGGAATCTCTGAAGAAACAACAACAGGTGTACTTCGCTTATACGAGCGCATGAAGAACGGAACATTGGCTCTTCCTGCAATCAACATCAACGATTCAGTAACCAAATCGAAATTCGACAACAAATACGGTTGCCGTGAGTCGTTGGTAGATGCACTGCGTCGCGCCACTGACCTTATGCTTGCCGGAAAGATTGCTGTAGTAGCAGGATTCGGTGACGTAGGTAAAGGATCTGCTGAGTCATTGAAAGATGCCAAGGTACGTACCATCGTAACGGAAATCGACCCGATCTGCGCATTACAGGCAGCCATGGAAGGATACGAAGTGAAGAAGATGATCAACGCTGTTAAAGAAGCTGACATCATCGTAACTGCAACAGGAAACTTCAACATCATCGGCGAAGCTCATTTCCGCGCCATGAAACACAACGCGGTTGTATGCAACATCGGGCACTTCGACAATGAAATCGACATGGCCTGGTTGAACGCCAACTACGGACACACCAAAGTAACCATCAAGCCACAGGTTGACAAATACACCATCGACGGAAAGGACATCATCATCCTCGCTGAAGGACGTTTGGTAAACCTCGGATGCGCTATGGGACACCCAAGTTTCGTAATGTCGAACAGCTTCACCAACCAGACCCTCGCACAGCTTGAACTCTGGATGAACCACGGCAAATACGAAAACAAAGTTTACACCCTGCCAAAGCACCTCGACGAAAAGGTAGCACGACTCCACCTCGCCAAAATCGGCGTAGAGCTCGACACCCTTACTTCCGAGCAAGCTTCATACATTGGTGTAGAAGTAAACGGCCCATTCAAAAACGAGATGTATCGTTACTAAGAAGTAATTCATATTTAATGAAAGAGGCTGTCTCAAAACGAGGCGGCCTCTTTTTTTAGAGGGTGAGGTTGGAGGTTAGGATAGTAGGAAATACACAAGCAATGTTCTCAAGGAAGTTTTTCCGTGTTATGAGCGTTTTTGTTAAACCATAAATACTTTATAGATAAACTACATTTTTTGAGGCGAGCTTTAATTTAATTACATGAAAATGCGCCGGCTGATCTGCAATTGAAATCAGCAACTGAAAACTAAACGGATACAAGTATTTAACAAACGGCTATTCTCGTGGCTGCTCGCTAACTTTGCCGCGGGTTTAAACCCATCAGGCCAGTAATTTGTGGTTGTCGGATTTTTGGAGTGATGCTTTTTATAAGGATGTAAAAAATATGTACCTTTATGTTTCGTGAAATTTTAATCTTCGGAAACCATGCGAAAGGATATTATTTCTTTATTAATAGTTGGTTTAGTACTCATCTGTTCGAAGCAAGTGATTTATGGTCAGAATTATTGGATACAGAAGAGTGATTTCCCGGGAAGTTCAAGGGTGGCACATGCGGTATTTACGATCGGTAATTACGCATATCTTGGTCTTGGAGTAGATTCATCATTTTATTTAACGCAGGAGTTCTGGCGATATGATCCGCTGACAGATGTTTGGACGCAAGTAGCAGATTATGGAGGTGGAAAACGTTTTTGGCCTGTATCCTTTGTGATAGGAAATGAAGGTTTTGTCGGTTTAGGTCATGATACCAACGGGATTTCTCCTGCTTTTCCTTTGCATTTGGATTTTTGGAAATATAATCCATCGTTGAATAACTGGACGCAAGTTGCAAGTTTTCCGGGCGCAGGTCGTATGGCAAGTATTGGTTTCAGTAGCGGAGGAAAAGGGTATATAGCATTTGGGCATATTTCCGGTGCTACAAATTATCAGGACACGTGGGAATATGATCCAATCCTTGATCTATGGACGCAAAAGGCAAATTCTCCTGCAGTTGGAAGGCAGGAGAATGTTGCACTCACTGTTGGCAGTAATGTATATATCGGCTTAGGCTCTCAGGAACCTTCAGGTGGTAAGCTAGATGATTGGTGGCAATATGATGTAATTTCAGATGTCTGGACACAAATGGCAAATTTTGGCGGTACTGCCAGATTCGGTTGTTTCGGATTTGCAATAGGAACGGAATTATTTGTTGGAGGTGGAGTAGATGGAAGTGCTTCGACTTATACAGGTACTTTTTATGGGTATAATTCATTAACTAATGTTTGGACGCAATATGCTTCATTTCCAGGTTTAGTGCGGGAGGATGCGCTTGGTTTTTCATTGTATGGTAAAGGATACATCGCTGTAGGTCGGGATGGCGGAACTTGCTACAATGATGTATGGAAGTATACACCACCATTCGGTGTAGGCATAGAGGAGCATTCAGCGGTTCTGTCAGAGTTTAAAGTGATTAATAATACCCTGGTTGTTGAAGTTTTGAATTTTGGAATTGACATGGTCGCTATATATAATACGTCCGGACAGTTGGTACTGAAGAACACCTCGGTCAAAGGCCAGAATCGTATTGAATTGAATTTATCTACACTATCGAAGGGCGTATACACAGTTGTTGTTGATGCAGGTAAAAGTAAGCAGTCCCAAAAGTTTTTATTTGATTGAAATAAACGTTCGGCCTGTAATTGAGTGCAGTTAATTGTTCGATGATTACATGTACCTCTGCTCTTTATTATTGTGACGTGATGAGACCGGATGAACGGGAAAGCGCGGTCATTAGATTTTTGGGGTATGGCGTTTTGCACGGGTATTTTTGCCAGAGAAAAACTAAACGTATACAAGTATTTAACCAACGGCTATTCTCGTTACTGCTCGTTACCTTTGCCGTGGGTTTAAACCCAAGGGCCAATATACTTTATTCGTTTCGGTATTGGTCATAGGCACCTCCTACAATTTACAGATTCTGCACTACGTCTATCTCAAAGCCGAACTGGTGAAGTTGCTTAGTTGCGAGTTTTTGGTACAGGCTTTGGGGCTTTGATAAATAGGGTAAATGGTTTTGAAATTTCATTTTATCAAAAGCAATATCAGTCTTAAGGGATATTGAGTTTTGGAGCTATGTTCAATTAGTACCAGCAGTGCTTGAATCAGTATTTGGGATAATTTAGGAAAGGTATGAAATAAAGCAGGCTGTCATTGTTGACAGCCTGCTTAAATATCACTTGAATGAAATTATTTTTGTTCGACCTGAGATGATTATCCTCAATCCACCAACACCTTCCTGCTCATCATCCCTTCCGCCGTTTCAATATTTAGTAAATAAAGTCCTTTTTTCCAGCCCGTAACATCAATAGACACTCCCGGCTGGTAGTTTGTGCGAAGTACCATTCTTCCGCTCATGTCATAGATTGTAACACTAGTGTTTTCAAGAACTCCGTTTAAATTAAAATTGCTTGTGGCAGGATTCGGATAGACTGTGATGTCCGACTTCATGGATAGTTCCGTTTCATTTTCCAATCTAGCTCCCGGTCCGCTATACTTGATCAACATATTAATATTGGAGATCACTCCGGTGGTTACAAATTCATCATTTGGAAAACTTCCTGGGATCGCCTTGATCATCGCGTTGCAGCGTCCTCCGTTGTATACCTCAGTGAATTCAAGAGTTCCGTTTGCCCTTACTTTCGCGGTGACATAATTGATGGACAGATTCGATGTGCCAATATTACTTCCTGTAAAAAAGAGATTGCCGCCTTGCGTAGCTTCAAATCCGGTCATGTTGAAATTCCAATAGCTCAATGGAAGCAGGTGGGTGACCGCGAATGTAGGTGTTGCAAGATTTGAAGTATTAAATTTATAAGCCATGATTCTTGGCTGAACTACTCCGTTAGAGGCGTTTCCTACAAATAGTTCGTTGGCTGCTGTAATTTTGATTTTGGGTCCAACTGTAGGCCAGTAGTTACCAGATGGAAGGTTGGCAGATGCATAACTGCTTTGTAATGCACCGGCACTGCTGTATTTTCTTACAATGGTTTTATAATTTGATGTGGACGTTGTCTTTCCCGCTCCGGCTACATAAACGTTTCCATAAGAATCAGTAGTAATACTGCTGAACCAGGTGCGTCCTCCCATTGAATAGACTTTCGACCATGCTTGTGAAAAACCCGAATTGTATTTTAACAGGATAGCATTGTTGGTGGTGATCTCTCCGCATACATAAACATTCTGTGAAGCATCTACCGCCATGGAAACCGGAGTCAGGTAACTGAAGATGGTGCCCGATTGTCCGACTATGGTAATGTTACCTGTCGACTTGCTGACTGCTCGTAGTTCAAACGAAGAATTGCCGGCAGTAGTATTACTTTTCATCAAGACCGCAATATCATTGCCTTTAACAGCCATATCAATCGGAGTAG
>JBIIRF010000098.1:0-7479 GCA_044341715.1 Bacteroidia bacterium
GACTTTGACCGGCAATAAAACAATTACATTCAATGGTCCGGGCACCTATGTCTTTTCATCAATTAACAACTCAGGTAGCTGCAATACATTCAAGTTTAATTTTCAAAACAACGCAACCGGTGTATTTAAAATTTATATTCACGGAAATGCCTACTTAGGAAAATCGGGTTCTACGATGATCAATGGTGGTAGTGCTTCACGGATTTTCTACGAGACACATGGAACAGGCACCCATGCATTTACCATTGCTAACGGATCTACCAATGCACCTTCACGCCTCGACGGAAACGTATATGCGCCTTATGGTGCGATCAATATCGGATCCGGAACAGGTTGCACATCACTATCCGGTTCATTGTGGAGTGGTACTCAGGTGATTTTATGCAGTGGCGTTACATTGAATTATGTAGCTCCTGCTGCACAATGCACTACTCCTACTGCAAATGCTGGTCTTGATAAAGTATTGAATTGTACCAACACGACTGTTACATTAAACGGATCCTCCAACACTGCAGGTGTTACCTATAGCTGGGCAGGTCCCGGTATCGTTTCAGGAGCAACTACTGCAAATGCAGTTGTGAATGCAATCGGCACTTATACGCTTACTGTGAATAACAACGGTTGTACGGCGACTGATCAGGTGATTGTAACTCAAAACACGACTGCCCCAAATGCAAATGCGGGTTCTTCAGCAACATTGACTTGTACTTCCTCGTCTGTAACACTCAATGCTTCTTCTTCCACCAGCGGTGTCACTTATGCATGGAGTGGTCCGGGAATTACTTCTAATCCAAACGCTGCTTCTATCAGTGCAAATGCAGCAGGCAGCTATTCAGTAGTTGTAACTAACCCGGCGAATGGATGTACTGCAAGTGCACAAACTTCTGTAAACACCAATTACAATGTTCCATCCGCAGAAGCTGGTCCGGGAAATGCACTTACCTGTTCAATACTCGAAGTGACATTACAAGGATCTTCTTCCAATAGCGGAGACCTCTTCTCCTGGAGCGGACCCGGTATCGTTTCCGGTGGTAATACAGCAAATCCGGTGATCAATGTTATCGGCACATACTATGTTACAGTTACTGATCCGAACAGCGGATGTACTGCATCTGACTCTACAGTCATTGAAGAAGGACCATGTATTCTTCCTTACTATACTCCTTGTCCGGGAGGAAAATTCATCGGAACACTCGGCTGCGAGTTGAGTTCATTGTTCACCAACTACGTTGTAGGTTCTGATACTGTAAACGATGTATACTTCTTCGCAGGAGATAGTGTTTACATTGAAATCATCACCATCGAAGGACAAACACAAAACGCATTCAACCTTGTTTACAATACTCCGGGTTATGGATTAACAGATACAATTCCGAACGGACTGAATCCATTAATCATCACCGGTAAATATCCGATTGCCAATCTTGGAAATTTAGCGATCGCTCCTGCGGTAAGTATGATCAACTATGTGCGTCCGGTTTACCCAGCCATCAACAGCGTGGGTGTTGCCAATACACAGGGAGATACCGCACAGTTTACACACCAGGTACGTGAAGCATTCCAGGTAGATGGTGACGGAGTAAAAGTTTGTGTTATTTCAGATAGTTATAACACAATCATCAATGATCCTGCCGGCACCGATATCGTCAATGGAGATTTACCGGGAACAGGAAATCCTGATGGCAAAACTACACCAGTAGATATCATCAAAGAATTCCCTTACGGACAACGCAGCGACGAAGGTCGTGCCATGTTACAGATTGTACACGATGTTGCACCGGGAGCATCACTTGGTTTCCGCACAGGAGCAATCAGTGAAGGAGATATGGCTGCAGGAATCATTGAATGTGCACAGAATGGCTGCGACGTAATTGCAGATGACATCACCTGGCTCACTTCACCGTTCTTCCAGGATGGCGTTGTTGCGAAAGCTGTTGATTCAGTTTCTTCGATGGGTGTGTCGTATGTTGTAGCTGCAGGAAACTTCGGATCAAAATCATACGAAGGCGTTTACACACCAACTACAGCACCACTTGGTTTATCAGGTACCGCACATAGCTTCGGTGGTTCAAACGATAACATGTTGAGCGTAACATTGGCACCTGGCAACTACACTATCGTGTTGCAGTGGCAAGACTCCATCTATTCACTTGGACAAACATTAACAGGTACACTTACCGACTACGATATTTATCTCACCAATCAATACGGAACACAATACTTCGGATTCAACCGTAACAACCTCGGTGGAGATCCAATCGAAGTACTTCCGTTCATTGTACCGGGCACCAATCCTGTACAGGCGAATATTACAATCGTACGTGCGGCAGGATCTATCAACTCAAATATTAAACTCATTGTATTCCGCGGAGAACTTTCCTTCAATGAATATACCAGTGGATCATCTACAATCGTTGGACAATCCAATGCAGCATCGGCGCTCACCGTTGGAGCTGTTAACTATTTCAACACACCGGCGTATGGAGTAAATCCTCCGGTAGTGCAGAATTTCTCCTCACGTGGAGGCAGTACCGTAAACAACACTATCCGCAACAAACCGGATCTTATTGCACCAAACGGCGGAAACACTACCGTTCAATTAGGTGGTCCAAACGTTGATGGCGATGTATTCCCTAACTTCTTCGGAACATCAGCAGCTGCACCACATGCTGCCGGAACAGCTGCATTGCTGATCAGTGCCAAACAGAAATTCTACGGAGCAGATATCACGCCCGGCGACCTTCGTTCATTGATGAACAGCACTGCAACGGAAATGGACGCTCCAGGATTCGATTATAATACCGGTAACGGATATATCAATCCATATGGTTCCATGCTGACCTTTGCAGCTCCAACACCATTGGCTGAAGAACTGGCCTGGGATACTACCATCGTACCGGGAACTGTAGTCTTCAATGCAGGAGTGAACGGAGAATACTTCACCACGCAATCAGTAATCATCTTCAACGGCGATACATTACCAACTACATTCATCAGTTCTACACAGATCTCAGCAACGTTCCCAACCTTCTTTGGAAACTACCCGATCTATATCTACACACCTCCTATTGTTCCGTTCCTGAATGATGGTGGTATATCTGATACACTTTACTTCTTTAATCCGGTAAAGAAAGATATCCAGATTGTTGCTGATAACAAGACCAAACGTTACGGCGAAGTATTACCGGCGTTTACAGCTTCCATCTATGTGGATGGTGTTCCGTTGGCTAACTCCGGACTGACTTATAACGATCTCGGATTAACACCACTTGCTTTCAACAGCTCTGCTACCTCACTCAGTAATGCGGGTATATATTTCATTAGTCCTTCGGCTTCTGTTGTTGACACCGGTTACAATACCTTCTTCAACTATGAATTTGTCAACGGATTGCTCACTATTGAAAAACTTCCGTTAACAATTATTCCACGTGATACAACGATCATCTACGGCGATAAAATTGAAATTAATGATTTCATCTACCAGTACGATGCCTCTTCTATTGACGCAAACGACCAGGCGACCTTCCTCAATTCACTTGCAAGTACACACCAGCAGAATATTGCAGATGCATTGGCACTGGTAAATGCCCGCGCATTGGTAAACGGACGTGCACTGGTAAATGCAGATCTTGCAAACTTAAGTGCACTGGTTAGTGCCCGCGCGTTAGTGAATGCCAGAGCTCTGGTGAATGCCCGCGCATTGGTAAATGGAACAACTTCGATCGACACCACCTTATTGGTAGATGTCGCTACAGCCTCTGTATTTAACTATCAGGATGATTCTTCTACTGCACCATTGGTGAACGCACGCGCACTGGTAAATGCCAGAGCTTTGGTGAATGCCCGCGCACTCGTGAATGGAACAGCCGTAGTAAATGCCCGTGCACTTGTGAATGGTTCACCTATTGTTAACAGTGACAATGTAGGATCAGGTAGCAGCAGCAATCAGAATGTAGCCGTGATCATCGATGAAGAAGATGCAAATGCACCGGCGAACGATACCCTTAATCAGTTTGTAGGAATCAACATGATTACCGGAACTTATGCAGGTACACACGCCATCGTACCGGCAGCCTTGATGTCGAACAACTTCGAAATCAGCTACGGCCTTGGAACATTGACTATTCTTCCTGCAGCATTAACGATCAGTGCAGACAACATCAGCAGTACTTATGGACAACCTGTACCATTCACTTATGATGTAGATGGATTACAGTTTGACGATAGTCTTGCTGGCATCACCACCGGACCAATCGGCTTCACGCTTACTGATGCCAACAACAATGTTGTACCAGTACCGGCACCTGCAGGCAACTTCACCATTACACCTTCAGGAATCAATTTAATTCAGCCATCAGATTATGTACTGCAGGTTGAATCGGGATTGTTCCAGAATGCAAAAGCCAACCTCTATGTTTCTGTGAATGATACAAGCCGTGTGTATGGTGATCCGAATCCGGTATTTACTTTCAGCTATAGTGGATTTGTAAATGGAGATGACGAAGGAGATATTGTACCTCCAACAGCTTCCACAACTGCTAACCTAGGCTCATGTATCGGCACATATCCGATCACGCTGAGCGGAGGAAGTGCTGCCAACTACAACCTCATCTTCGACAATGGAGTTCTTACGATAACTAAAGCAACATTGATCGTAAAAGCTGATACGAAGTTCCTTTACAAAGGCGGAAGCATCCCTACCAGAACATCTACCATCACCGGCTGGAAGAACAATGATCAGAACACGATTACTTCCGGACCGAGTTATACTGTTCCGTCAAGTTGTAACCTGACAGCTGGAGTATATCCGATTACTGTATGCTGCCTCAACTTCCCGAATAAGACAAGTTACAATATCGTATATCAGTCGGGCTTATTGTATGTAAATCCAAAAGGATATGGCGCAAAGAAAATCACTGTTTCCCTTAGTTGTATTGACACGTTAATCAATGACCCTTCCGGATTACAATATGAAGCGCATTTCACCTATTGCAATTCCAACAGCACTGCATTGTATATTCCAGTAAGCACTGACAACTCTGTAACAACAACGGGTACTTACTCCGGTGTTCAACCGATTGTATTCGCTCCCGGCATTGGTAACTATGATGTGAAATTCAGCGGACAGCCGATCACCTGGAGTGTGAAATCATACCAGGGAAGCACTAAGTATACAGTGAGCGCTACTGCATCTTCTTCCTCAACAAAATGCTCAGGATATGGAACCAGAATGGGTGAAGAGACCACTACTGCTACTGTAAGTGCATACCCGAATCCGGTACATGATTTGCTTCGTATTTCGATTGCACAGGACGGCGGCGAAGTAGAAAATCTGACTATAACTGATATGTTAGGAAAAGCCGTTCAGCTTCCGATGACAATAGAAAGTAACAATACACTTCTCGATTGCTCCAGCTTACAACAAGGCGTCTACATGGTTCGCGTAACATTTGCAAACCGAGATGAAGTTGTTCGGATTGTGAAAGAATAATTCAGCTCTATCGAATCAAGAAACCCGATCACTAAATGGTCGGGTTTTTTAATTTTACACAAATTGTATAGCGCGCTACTTATCCGCAAAAAAATGATTTCAATACAACTCACTATCTATTCAAAAAATGTAAGGTAGCAAGCGATAAGAATGTTTAGTATACTCTTTGTATCCTCCGAACCTGGCATTCAGCATCCGTTCTTCATACGTCAATTTCACCAGCAGTGTGATCAAAAGCAACGTGAATAGTATCATATCTGCTGTATGTTTCCAGTTAACCATTCCTGCACAAAAAAGTAATACAGCAGTATACATCGGATGACGGATTATGCGATAAGGTCCATTGGTAATCAGCACTGCATTAGAGGCAGGATCAGGTAAAATACGAAGCCGGCTTTTGCGCATTGCGTAGATAGACCATCCTCCTACCAGCATACCACCGGCCATCAGAAGTCCGGATGCAACAGTCATTCTTTCCCGTTCAAACTGATATAAGAAATAACCGATACAATAAAATTGTATGATAACCAATAACCATCCGACCTTCTTTATCACGCTGCAACTACTCTTTCACAAATTCAGTCGTGTAAGTGAAAGATGCGCCGGTTAATCTGAGAAAATAAAAACCTTGTTCCATACGAAGATTCAATTGCGATTCGCCCGGTTGTAAAAGTCCGGTCTCTACTATTTGTCCTATTGCAGACACCAGTTCATAGCGATAGTTGCCTACAGGTAATCCAAACAATTGAAGATAATCACTTGCAGGAACAGGTCCGGCGACAATTTTAACAGGTGCATTCTCTGTAAACAGACCCGTTGGACCAGTAGTAAATTTCCAGGTAGAGATATTGGTATTATTGGCAATTGAATCGTAAACCGCGGCATTGATGACTATTTCATTTAATCCGGCTTGTAAAATAGTGGCATCACCAAAGCCTGGTATGTCATAAAACAGATGTCCTCCGGTTTGAACTCCGGCTGCATCAATTCTTGTTAGTTGAAATCGATCAACATTCGGAGCGATTTCATAGGTAAGCAACAGAGACAATGTTCCGTTTGCATCCATCATTTGTGCAAGGGCTACATCATTCTGACTACCCTGAGTAAAACAGGTTGTTGAGAAGAGCGAATCGCCTGTCTGACATGAAATCCCCCGAATCTTTACAGCCGAAGGAGTATAATTCGAATTGGCATATTCAGTATACACTGCATATAAAACGGTATCATGAATACTGATTCCTACAGGTGTAGAATTATAACCGGAATTAAAATTTTTATCCCAGATTACCTGCATAGTGGTATCTGCGCAAACAATCCCAAATTGACTGCCGAAAGGAGCAGAATATGAACGTGCATCGACAATATAAATTTTATCATTCCGGAAAACCACATCCACAATCTGATCACCATTATACATATTCAGATTTACGGAAGAAATCAAAGTGCCGGACGTATCCAGCTTCATCAATGATGCATGAGAAGGAGATCCTGTTGGACCAGTCGTGCAGGTAAGGTAAATATGATGATCATAAAATGAGAGTCCGGTCCCTTGTTGTGTACCGGTATAAGTAGTCGACCATAGCTGCTGACCGGAAGGACTATATTTTAACAATCTTCCTTTTATAGAGCCGGAAGAAGTATATCCTGTAAAGTAATAGTTGTTCGCATCATCAACACAAACAGCAAATCCCTGATCATAGGTTGCATTGGTACCATCAATCGTATCCATCCACATGAAACCACCGATACTACTGTATTTCATCACCAGGATATCATTCTCATTCGTGACGTTAAAATACTCGCCACACAGTACTAAATCCCCATTCTGATCAATCACGGCATCATTGATTCTCTCATTTTTCCCCGATGGACCCGAATAAAACGTCCGCCATAGTTCATTACCCATGGCATCGTATTTTGCAATCACCAGATCAGAAGTATTAAAACCCCATGGCCTCATCGTACCGATCGTATAGACATTACCGTTA
>JBIIRF010000099.1:0-7451 GCA_044341715.1 Bacteroidia bacterium
CCAGTGGTGTGGCGAGTAAGGCGCCTGCCCTGAAGGAATTTATCTCCCACGTGATCCCAAAAAGTGTGGTGGAAGCCATGGCGAACAATGAAATTCTTCCGATCGTGGTATTTGCCTTGTTCTTCGGGGTGGCTGCTGCTTCGATGGGGGAGAAGGCGAAGTCTGTTGTGCATGCCATGGATACCATAGGTCATATCATGTTTAAAGTGACCAATTATGTGATGTTGTTTGCGCCATTTGGGGTGTTTGGTGCGATTGCAGCTGTAGTGGCGAAGCAGGGTCTGAGTATTATCGGTGGATATATTTATCTGATCGCCTGTTTTTACTCCGGATTGCTCTTCTTCGGGATTGTGATATTGGGGCTTATCTGTTTTACACTGAAAATTCCGTTCTTCAAGTTGTTGAGTAAAATCAAGGAACCTATTTTGCTGGCATTCTCTACGGCAAGCAGTGAGTCGGCTTTCCCGAAGACGGTGGAAGCGCTCGAGAAATATGGCTGTAGTAACCGTATCATCAGTTTCGTTCTGCCACTTGGATATTCGTTTAACCTGGATGGCTCTATCATGTATATGACTTTTGCGACAGTGTTTATTGCGCAGGCGTATGGAATCGATCTTTCCCTGCAGCAGGAGATTACCATGATGCTGATGTTACTGGTGACGAGTAAGGGAATGGCTGGTGTGCCGAGAGCGTCGCTGGTAGTGATTGCCGGAATGCTGAGCGCGTTTAATATTCCCGAAGCCGGATTGTTGCTGCTGCTGGGAATTGATCAGTTGCTGGATATGGGACGCAGTGCTACCAATGTTGTTGGAAATGCGGTTGCTACTGCTGTTGTCAGCAAATGGGAAGGCGAACTGAATGTTCCGGCAGAGGATTGATAGCTAAAGCTGGAAACAAGCACCAACTGAAATCAGACTTTCAAAAAACCAGAAGTGTTGCTTTGCTTTATCCGCAGTGCTACTGGTAGTTCGTACGTCGGGGAGATTGATAAATCCACCTTTGAGTTCTCCTTGTATCATCAGGTGTCGGAAGAAGGTAAGGTTGATGCCTGCTACGGGAGCTATTCCATATCCTGCTACATGAAACTCATCGTGTCGTTCATTGTTCAATAAGGTGCAGTTCGTGCGTGGATAAATGATTCCTGCGCCTAATCCGCCGAGTGTATGGACTTGCAGAATAGAGCCCGGTTTGAGACGGAGATATTTCGATATATTATCTGAACGGCGGACTTCCAGATTCAGGTAGTTGAGTCCGTCGGTATGTTCGTAGATTAAAAAATCTTTGGTGAGTGCAATTTCATCATCTGAATACGTGCCGTCGTAAGTCGTTCCGGTCTGGCTGATATATCCATCAATATTTACAACCTGGTTTTGTACCATCACGTACTTCATGTGGTCATCGCCGAGTGAAATTTCCCAATGATCGTTTATGTAAAATCCAATGCGGATATCTGTTTGCGGAATGGTAATTTTTCCCGGTTGCAGATATGGGTCAGCGCCGATTGCAGTTTGACGGTCTTGAGCTACGACGTCTTTTAGCGTGAAGTTGTAATTCTCTCCGGTGAAATGTATATCCGACTTACTGTAGAATCCTCTGTTCCAGCCCCAGTAAAAATACAACTGATGTTTTCGGGTAGAATAATTGGTGGTGCTGTCGCGTTTTCCGGCGAGTACATTTGTCGCGGAGATGCTCAGACAAAGCAGGAGGAAGGCAGCAAAGATTTTTTTCATGAAGTTACTTTTCGGCTTACCATGCGGATGGCCGGTGCAAAAGTACATGGAAATACATGATGTTGAAAACTGATTTTACTTTGCCTGTCGAATCAGGGTGTAATTCAGGCCGCTTTGTATCCTTTTTGCGTTCATGTCGAGGCGAATGAGTGCGGTGTCGCCGGAGATCTCAAAGTACAAGGGGCCTGATTCTTTCACAGCAGAGAGTTCTACCAGTGCTGTGATGGAGTCAGCAGCTGTGAGTGTGGTATAGGTTCCGCTTCTCAGGAATACAGAGTCGGGTTTGCCGGTGCCGAGATACGTTTCCGCGAGGAAGTAGGTGGCACTGTCGCCCTGCAACATCAGATTCGTGAGGATTCCCTGACAATCAGCGCAGGGAAGCAGACCTTCATACACCGTTTCGTTTTTAACCGCTTCAATAACGGTAGTTTCTGTATCAACTGTGTCTACCGTTATTGTCGCGTTGCCGGAATGCCGTTCGCAGGAATTGAAAAGTACTAAAATCAAGAGGGAAATTACTGAAGATCGAACGGTCATGTATAGGGGAAGAGTTTATTCGGTATAGCTTACTTTGAAGTTGCCGTTGGTTATATTTTTACTTACTCCGAGTGGATTACGCACCGTTAAATTAAAAGTGCCCTGAATTACGTTGGTAGAAGTGTTATTAGAGGTGATGACCAGGGTGCCGGGATTATCATTGGTAGATTCCCAGGCCATGCCGAGTTGATCAGTAAACAAGAGGTGATTGATGTTCTCTTTCATCTGATAGGTGCCGGGAGATACGCTGTCAAGTTCCAGGGTCATGGTGACACCTGATTGCGAAATACCGTTGATGGTCATCAAAATAGTATAGTCGCCGAAGAGGCTGGCATTGGAGCAGAGTTGTCCGCCGTCAACCGTCCATTTCAGGTATCCGGTTGGAAGTGTGCAACCATCTGTCACCGGATTGGTGTTGTTATCATCATCATCGTCACCACAAGCGGTGAAGAGGAGGGTGAACGATAAGCAGGCGCTCAACAAGAGCAATGAAGACAGAAATTTGTTTTTCATAGAAGGAGAGGCAATTTACTGTTTTATTTAGGTGAATGCAAGTTTTTTATTTTTTCTTTCCGCCAAAGACACCTTTTAATGCATCTTTCGCTTTTTGTTCGGCTTCTTTTTTCAGTCGCTCTTTTTCCTGTTTCGCTTTTTCTTCAGCTTCTTTTTTGAGTCGGTCAGCTTCGGCTTTTGCTTTACTGGTGGCTTCTTCTTTGAGACGATCTGCTTCGGCGCGGGCTTTATCTTCCAGTTCCTTTTTCTTTTTGTCGATTTCTTCCTTGGCTTTGTCCTTCAGTGCATCTACCATCTTACCGCTTGTTTCCTTGAGATCGGTGCTGATGGTTGGATTGCTGACTGTTCCGCCCATTTTCAGATTCATCTTTACATTTTCACTCATGCTGAAATTGGCGCCGGAAGCATTGGCCTTGCTGATGAGTCCGTTGATGGCTCCTGTTGCCTGTGATGGAAGTTTGCCGGTCGGAATATTCATGCCGAGTATGTAATCGATGCTTTGATCAAATCCGGTGCTTCCACTAACGGTGGTGGGTATACCCGCAAGCGTGACATCGTATGGTTTGATGTTTACGCGTCCGTTGTCGAAGGTGAAACTCAGGTTGACATTGCTGACATTGAGCTGTCGGAATTGTTCCATCTTCAGTACATCTGCTACCTTCTGAAGCGGCGCAAAGTTAGCGATGGTGACATTGGCGGTACTCAGTTTTCCTCCTCCGGTGAGCGTGGAGAGTTCCGGTTCCATCTTCTCATTCAGCTGTCCGTTCATGGTAAATACCGTGGAGAAATTTCCTGTGGCGCGTTCAGCAATCGGAGCCATCTTTTTTACGGTATTAAAGGTCTTGACTGTTTGCTGAATATCAAATCCGGCAATGTCCATGCTGAGGGCGATGTTGGCTTTTTTGCGTTCGCGTGTGGCGTAAGTTCCGCTCATTTTCATGGCTCCTCCGAGTGTAGTAAAGCTCAGGTTCTCCATGTTGATGGCCTGATCACGGATGATTACTTTGCCGCTGACATTTTCCAGATTAACATTGTCATAGTGCAATCGGCTGATATTGGCATTGGTGACAAAATCGATATTGGCCGGTACTTCTATCAAGGTCATGGCAGTGGTATCAGTGGCAGCAGGTGTTGCTGTTGTTTCACTGCTGTTGAATTCTTGTAGGTCGAGGTTGTTGCTGATGATATTGAGGCTTCCCTTGAGTGTTTCGTTTTTAAACAGATAAGCGAGCAGATTGTCGAGGGCTCCGTTGGCTTGTATGTCGCTCTTGCCCATTTTAGCCGCGAAGTTGTTGAGGGTGACATTCTGTGGATTAAACGTCAGGCGACATTCCTGCAGATCAAAACCTTGTTTATAGTCTTTGCTGGTGTAGTTGAAGTCACGAAGAAGGAGTGAGCCTGCAGCCTGAAAATCTTCGTAGCGTTTCTGTTCAATGGCCGACATTCTGCCGTTGAAGCTGAGATCGGAGTTCATTTGTCCCTTGAGGGTAGTACCTTCTTCCAGCGGGACAATCTTACTGATATTGGCAAAATTCACAGATCCTTTGATGTTACCTGCTATATCTGCATCACTAACGGGTGTGCGTACCCGCAATTTGGCGTCGAATGGTTCGCGGCCGAGTTCGACGTGCATTTTATTCAGGTCGATGGCGGTGTGATCAGGAATTCCATCGGGATTGTTTATTGTGAGATCAACGTTTACATTGTTTATGCCTACAGGTAAAGTGGGATACTGAAACATTCCATTGCCGATTTTTAGATTCAGTCCGAAACCGGGCATTGATTTTTCATTGTAAGTACCTTTTACAAAAGCAGTCAGCGCCAAGGTGCCTGATGATTTTACGCCATCAAATCCTTCTCTGAAAACACCCGGAACCATCGAGATGAAATTTTTAAATTCATTCTGTTTTGCATTGAACTTGAGGTCCATGGTAATATCTTCCTTCGGCATCGCTACCCAGCCATCCATACCGAGAAAAAGTTGGTTGAGCTGAAGTTCATTTTCCTTGAAGGTGAATTTCATATTGGGCATATCCATGTCGAGATCTGCCTTGAGATTTGTCTGTACCTGATGAAGATATTTGATTCCTCCGAACCATAAATTGGTAGCTGCAGCAGTGGTAGATGTTTTCAATACAAAGAGATCCTGTGTGAAGTCGCCGGAGCCTTTATGGTTGAGTTCATCCATGGTCATGCTGAATCCCATCGATGCATCGTCATACAATACCCTTCCGTTTTCGATGCTGTATGATTTCAACGCTACTTTGAACTTGGATGGTTCCGATGTAGTAGTAGATGCTGCACTATCTGCTTTGGCAATATCCCAGTTCGCGCGACCATCTTTCAGCACCAACAAGTTTATGAGCGGTTGATTCAAACGGATCGATTCGATATCGATTTGTCCTCCGCCAATCACACTCATGATATCTACGGTAAGAGAAAGCTCCTTCGCAGCTGTCAATGTATCTCCTTCAAATGGAGCATGTCCGACAACGCTGAGATTTTGCAAGGAGAGGGTGAAGTCGGGGAAACTGCTGAGGATGGTGAGGTCGAAATCGCCAAAATCAACTTTCGCGTTGATGTTTTTATTCACTTCTTCCTTGACCATCGCTACAATCTTGTCTTTGTAGATGATAGGGAGGATAATAGCGGCACCTAGTACGATTACCAGCAGCAGGCCGAGGCCGATGAGGATTTTTTTCAGCATGTCTAAAATGAATATGTTCGGGTGAGAACGCAAAATTCGGCAGAAATTGTGCCGTTTCCGCAGGGGAGAGGGAAGAGTTTATGAAAAGAGTATGAACAGGTCAGATTTTCGCTGTATGGTTGAGGAGCCAATGGTCGGCGAGTACGATGGCGGCCATGCTTTCTACAATCGGGACAGCACGGGGCACCACGCAGGGATCGTGTCGGCCTTTTCCTTCGAGGGTGACGTTTTTTCCCTCTTTATCAACGGTTTCCTGTGGTTGTAGTAAGGTGGAGACCGGCTTGAAGGCTACGTGGAAAACGATATCGGATCCATTGCTGATACCACCCTGTATGCCTCCGCTATGATTGGTGATGGTGCGGAATCGCGGGTGTCCGTTGGGATCAATTTCAGCGGTGAACCGGTCGTTGTGTTGACTTCCTTTGAGTTTAACGCCTTCAAATCCACTGCCAATCTCGAAGCCCTTGACGGCATTGATGCCCATCATTGCTCCTGCCAGGTCGGCTTGTAGTTTATGAAAAACAGGTTCTCCGAGTCCGGGAGGAACATTTTTTACCACGCAGGTGATGACTCCTCCCAAGGTATCACCGTCTTTCTTTACGGCCTCAATCGCTTTGATCATCTCGCTCGCAGTTGAAGGGTCGGGACAACGTACGGGTGAATGATCCACGGTCGATAAATCGAGAGAAGTATATGGAAGTGCCAATTCCACCTGGCCAACAGCACTCACAAATGCCGTGATGCTGATCGAAGATTTCTGCAACAGAATTGCCGCGACAGCACCACCCATCACCCGGGCAGCGGTCTCGCGTGCAGAAGAGCGTCCCCCACCGCGATGATCACGAAAACCGTATTTCTGGTCGTAGGTGTAGTCGGCATGTCCGGGACGCCAGGCATTTTCGAGATGACTATAATCTCCCGGACGCTGATCGTTATTGCGGATAAACAAGGTAATAGGAGCGCCGGTAGATTTGCCCAGATAGATACCACTCAGCACTTCGGGTTCATCCGTTTCGTTTCGGGGAGAAGTGAGATAACTCTGTCCGGGGCGACGACGTTGCAATTGCTTCGAAATAAAATTCAGGTCTATTTCCAAACCTGCCGGACAACCATCTATCACCACACCAATACCCGGACCATGGGATTCACCAAAAGTGGTAATTCTGAAGAGTTGTCCGAAGGAGTTGCCTGCCATGAAGCAAAGATAAGAAAGATGCAGCATCCAGAGGCCGTTGGCCTTTTGCCTTTTGCCTTTTGCCGTTGGCCTTTTGCCTTTTGCCTTTTGCCTTTAGCCTTTAGCTTTTTTGTCGTTGCCTTAAATAGGTTGGCCGTTGTAGTTTGTGTTAAGTAATATTCATTGTACCTTTCGTTTGGATGAGCCTGGTTGGTGGTTGCAGTTTTGAATTCGGCTAATTCTTATCTTTGAGAGATGTGGTTGATGCGCTGTATAATTTGTTGGTTGCTGCTGTTGCCGGGAATTGTGCAGGGGCAGTACAATAACAATTACTGGGTATTTGGGGATAGTGCAGGGATTGATTGGAGTAGTAGTCCACCTACGTTATTCGTTTCAAGCGCTAAGTATTGGAGGGGTTCCGCGTCCATAGGAGATAGTTCAGGACTACTTTCCTATGCAATTAAGCATGATTTCACATTTCCCATGAATGGGAAAGTATGGAATAAACATCATAATCAAATGCAAAATGGTGAATTTGTTTATGGAAATGGATGGTATCATGATAGAATGTTTCTCCCTGTCCCAGGTTCAGATAGTTTGTTGTATCTTATCAGTTGTTGCGTCACCTCTTCATGCCCCTACGGTTTGTATTACACCCTGATTGATCTTAGTGCTAATAATGATTCAGGTGCGGTGATCCAAAAAAATGTGCCGTTGAACTCCTACCCGGCTTTTGATGGACTCATGGCCGTGCAACATGGTAACGGTAGGGATTGGTGGATTCTCTTTC
>JBIIRF010000117.1:0-6764 GCA_044341715.1 Bacteroidia bacterium
TGTTATCATTCTGATGATGGTCATCTTTACCAATGTAGCGAATGCTTATACACGTAAACGGAAAGGTCTGGCACCAACCGGACTTCAAAACGCCATTGAGCCGATCATTCTGTTCATGCGCGACGAAGTAATCAAGCCAAGCATCGGACATAAATACGAAAAGTATCTTCCATACCTTTTAACGGTATTCTTCTTTATCTGGATTGCCAATCTGCTCGGATTGATTCCAGTATTCCCGGGTGGAGCAAACCTCACCGGAAACATCAGTATTTCCATGACGCTGGCCCTGTTCACTTTTGTGATTGTAACATTCAGCGCCAACAAAAACTACTGGGAGCACGTATTTGTAATGCCCGGTGTACCCAAGCCAATTTTGTTACTGCTCACTCCAATTGAAATTATCGGTGTATTCCTTCGTCCGTTCGTACTCATGATTCGTTTGTTTGCGAACATCACAGCCGGACACATCATCGCGCTATCGTTCTTCTGTCTGATCTTTATCTTCGGACAAAACGGAGCCGGTGTAGGACTTGCTGTATCACCATTATCTCTTGTATTCACCATCTTCATGACAACGCTCGAATTACTGGTAGCATTTCTCCAGGCGTATGTATTCACGATGTTGAGTGCAGTGTATATCGGAGCGGCGGTAGAAGATCACCATCATTAATCAGCAATAATTCTTACCCTTAAATACAATAACAATGTTAGCAAACATCTTATTAGACGCAGCCACTAGCGGTGCAAACATCGGCTTTGGTTATGGTCTTGCTGCAATCGGTGCAGGTTTAGCTGCTATCGCTGCCGGTATCGGTATCGGTAAAATCGGTGCTTCTGCACTTGAATCAATCGCTCGTCAACCTGAAGCATCAGGCGACATCCGCGGTAACATGATTCTTGCAGCTGCTCTCGTGGAAGGTGCTGCCTTCTTCGCGATGGTAATCGGCCTGCTCGCTATCCTTACCAAGTAAGCGATTGCAAAAATCTAAACCGGCAGAACGACGCTTGGTCGGGTGCCGGTTTAACCAGAAAATCAGTTCATCAACATAAAGGGGAACACCCCAACGATTATTCCGACACACTATGGAACTCGTAAAACCCGATTTCGGTCTCGTATTCTGGATGACCGTTTCCTTCCTGATCGTTGTATTCCTGATGCGCAAATTCGCATGGGGACCGATTCTCTCATCGCTGAAAGAGCGCGAGACTTCTATCGAAGAAGCACTCAATGCGGCTAAAAAAGCGAAGGAAGAAGTAGCGAACATGAAAGCTGAAAACGAGCGTATTCTGCAGGAGGCACGTAACGAGCGTGACCTGATGCTGAAAGAAGCCCGTGACACGAAGGATATGATCGTGAATGAAGCCCGCACCAAAGCACAGGTAGAAGGCGACCGCATGATCACTATCGCCCGTGAAACCATCAACAATGAAAAGATGGCAGCCATCACTGAATTGAAAAATCAGGTAGCTACCCTTTCTATTGAGATTGCGGAGAAAGTAATCCGTCAGCAATTAAGCAACGACGATAAACAAAAGGCACTCGTACAGGAATTGCTGAAAGAAGTTAAAATGAACTAATCAACCTGAGTTGATAATTTCATTTAACTAAAAACTGACAAAAAATGGCTGAATTAAAAATTGCCCGCCGCTATGCCAAATCCCTTCTGGGACTGGCACAGGAACGCAATATTGCCGACAAGGTATTTGCCGACATGGAGTTGGTACATGCTACCTGTGAGGCAAGCCGCGAATTTGTTTTACTGCTGCGTAACCCGATTGTTCAGGGAGATAAAAAAGAAGCAGTGATCAATGCCCTGTTTGGTGGTAAACTGGATGCGCTCACCAGTGCATTCGTGAATATCATCATCCGCAAAGGCCGCGAAAGCATTCTGGATGGTATGGCGGCTGAATATATCCGTATCTACAAAGACAACCGCGGAATTGTAATTGCCAACGTAACCACTGCCGTGAAAATGGATGATTCCATTCGTCAGCAGGTGATGAGTCTGGTGAAAGCTGCCAAAGGGGATAAGATTGAACTCGTGGAAACAGTAGATCCTTCTCTTATCGGAGGATTTGTGTTACGCGTGGGTGATCAACAGTACGATACCAGTATCAGCAGAAAACTCAAGCAACTTAAGAATGAGTTTGACGATAATCTCTACGTTAGAGAATTCTAATCCGTAAACCGGAAACATTTTTCGGCGTGAATGAACCGAAAGATGTCTATACAACAACATTCACAATAAGTTTACAATATTAATCCTAAATAATCTCACAAAATGGTAGATGTAAGACCGGACGAAGTCTCAGCTATACTCCGCCAACAACTGGCAGGTTTCAAGTCAGCCGCCGAACTCGAAGAAGTAGGCACCGTACTCCAGGTGGGTGACGGTATCGCACGTATTTATGGCCTCACGAAAGTACAGTCGGGAGAGCTGATTGAGTTTGAAAGCGGACTCAAGGGAATCGTTTTGAACCTTGAAGAAGACAATATCGGTGCTGTGACACTGGGGTCTTCAAACGACATCAAAGAAGGTGACACTGTAAAGCGTACCGGTAAAATCGCTTCTATCAAAGTAGGAGAGGGGATGCTGGGTCGCGTAGTGGATACACTGGGTCATCCGATCGATGGTAAAGGTCCATTGGGCGGTGAACTTTTTGAGATGCCACTTGAGCGTAAAGCACCGGGGGTAATCTTCCGTCAGCCGGTAAACGAGCCGTTGCAGACAGGTATCAAAGCGATTGATGCGATGATTCCGATTGGTCGTGGTCAGCGTGAGTTGATCATCGGTGACCGTCAGACCGGTAAAACGGCTGTGGCACTGGATGCGATCATCAACCAGCGTGAGTTTTATGATAAAGGTGAACCTGTATTCTGTATCTACGTTGCCGTAGGTCAGAAAGGTTCTACTGTAGCCAACGTAGTGAAAACACTCGAAGAGCGTGGTGCAATGCCTTACACAGTTGTTGTGGCGGCTTCTGCGTCTGACTCTGCTCCAATGCAGTTCTATGCGCCAATGGCGGGTGCTGCAATCGGAGAGTTCTTCCGTGATACAGGTCGTCCGGCTCTGGTAGTATATGATGATTTATCAAAGCAGGCTGTAGCTTACCGTGAGGTATCTCTGTTGCTCCGTCGTCCTCCGGGTCGTGAAGCATATCCTGGTGACGTATTCTACCTGCACAGTCGTTTGCTCGAGCGTGCGGCGAAGGTGATTAAATCTGACAGCATCGCTGCGAAGATGAATGACCTTCCTGAAACGTTGAAGTCGAAAGTGAAAGGTGGTGGTTCATTAACAGCTCTTCCGATCATCGAAACACAAGCCGGTGACGTATCTGCTTATATCCCAACCAACGTAATTTCGATCACTGACGGACAGATCTTCCTTGAGGCGAATCTCTTCAACTCCGGTGTACGTCCTGCAATTAACGTAGGTATCTCTGTATCCCGTGTAGGAGGTAATGCGCAGATCAAATCCATGAAGAAAGTTGCAGGTACCTTAAAGCTCGATCAGGCACAATACCGCGAGCTGGAAGCCTTTGCGAAATTCGGATCGGATCTGGATGCTGCTACAAAGGCAGTACTTGACAAAGGATCACGTAACGTGGAAATCCTGAAGCAGGGACAATACTCTCCATTCCGTGTAGAAGAGCAGGTAGCTATTATTTACCTCGGAACAAAAGGTCTTCTCCAGGCCGTACCCGTTAGAAAGGTGCGCGAGTTTGAAGCAGACTTCCTGAATATCCTGCGTGCACAACATAAAAATGTGCTCGATCAACTGGCGAAAGGTGTGATCAATGATGAGATCACCAATGAGCTGGAGAAAGTAGGTAAAGACCTCGCGAAAAAATATTCAGCATAGTATAATTCATTCAGCATTCTAAAATACTGAATCAGTAAAATGGCAAATTTAAAAGAAGTCCGTCTGCGTATCACCTCGGTGAACAGTACGCAGCAGATCACCAAAGCAATGAAGATGGTGAGTGCTGCGAAACTGCGTCGTGCGCAAAACGCGATTACCCAGCTTCGTCCATACGCAAATAAACTTCGCGATATCCTCGAGAATCTTTCTTCTTCACTGGAAGAGAATGATGGAAGCAAGTTTGCGCAGGTACGCCCGCTGAGTAACGTGCTGATCATTGCGGTAAGTTCTAACCGCGGACTGGCCGGTGCGTTTAACTCCAATATTATCCGTACCGTAAACCGTTTGCTGGCGGATGAATATGCTGATCTGGCTAAATCCGGAAACGTAAAGGTGTTGTGTATCGGGAAGAAGGGTTCTGATTTCTATTCGAAAAACAAGAACATCTACCTCGGACACCACAACAATATTTTTGCTGAACTGAACTTCGCCAATGTTTCTGCAATTGCGGAAGGAATCATGGATGATTTCGCAACTGCCAAATATGATCGTGTGATTGTGGTGTATAATCAGTTTAAAAATGCTGCTGTTCAAGTTGTGATGAACGAGCAACTGATGCCTATTCAACCACCGGCGGTGAAGGAAGTGAGCAAAATGAAAAACGATTATATCTTCGAACCTTCGAAGGAAGAAATCGTGCTCGAGCTGATTCCGAAGTCAATCAAAACGCAATTGTACAAAGCCATCCTCGATTCACATGCATCAGAACATGGTGCACGTATGACCGCGATGAACAAGGCTACTGACAATGCCGGCGAACTGCTGAAGGAATTGCGTCTCTCTTACAACAAAGCCCGTCAGGCTGCGATTACCAACGAAATCCTCGAGATTGTTGCTGGTGCAGAAGCCCTGAATGGTTAAAAATAATACCTGTTAGAAAAGCGGCCGGAGGAAACTTCGGCCGCTTTTTTTATGATTTCAGCAAAAAAATGCCGGCACTTGAGATAACCGCTTAGTGGAAAAACCTGCCGTTTGCGAATTTTCCCATCATTAGAATTGCTTTCCCTCTCTAATTTTATTAATTTGCTTTGTGAATTAATATCACATGCGTAAAGTCTTTCTATTTGCTTCTTTCATATTGATGTCAAGCCAAATACTTGCTCAAGGTATATGGACCCAAAAACCATCGATCGGTAATTCCGATTATGTTGAGCGTACACTTCTCACCGGTTTTGAGTTGAATGGTGATGGTTATATTGCTGGTGGGATCGCTCCGGGTCGTCAAACGTTGCGCAATTCGCTAAATGATGTTTATCGTTATTCAGTGGCAGGAGATTCATGGTCGCGCATGGCTGATTGTGGAGTAAGTGGACGAACAGGTGCCACCTCGTTTTCTATTAACGGAAAAGGCTATCTGGGGATGGGTTATACGCAAGCAAACAATGCTACACCTGTTTTTCTTAAGGATTTCTGGGAGTATAATCCGGTAACGAATACCTGGACGCAAAAGGCAGATTTGGGAACCTCCGGGCGCCACAGTATGCATTGCTTTGTAATTGGAAATTTCGCGTATGCAGGTGGAGGAAATAGTAATAATACACCATTGATTCGTTTTGATTTTTACAAGTATAATCCTGCTACCAATGTTTGGAGTTCTCTTGCATCAATGACATCTGCAGAGGCCAGATATGGTGCCGCCGCATTTTCAATAGGTGGAAAAGGATATGTTACGTGTGGCTATAAAAACACATTAGCTGGGCCGGCTGCTGATTTGTTGGAGTATGATACTACAACCAATGTATGGACTTCAAAGGCGTCATTGTCTTCTGTAGGTCTGGGAAGAATTTATCCGGTTGGTTTTACCTTGAATGGTAAAGGATACATCTCCGGAGGAAATGATAATGGCCCGTCAACCTATTTTTCCGATTGCTTTGAATACAATAATGTGACCAATACCTGGACACAAAAAGCCAGCGCTCCGAATACTTTTTCTCTTTCAGCCGGATTCGCTATTAACGGTGAGGGCTATGTGAAAACCGGCCAGCGTAATGGAAATGTAGTGGATAATACATTGATGAAGTATAATCCCGTAAGCAATACATGGACGATGCTTACTCCTCCGACTGCTACAGCAAGAACACGTTTTTGTGCAACCACCATCGGCGGAAAAATATTTATCGGCCCAGGTGTTACAGGTGATTACAGTTATTCCAATATTACAACTTTGTTCAGTGTCTTTCGTCGCGATACCTGGTTGTATGATCCATCCAATGAATCATGGACAAAGAAGGATTCATTCCCCAATATTCGCTATGGCGCAAGCAATTTTACGATTGATAGTCTGGTATATGTTGTAGGTGGATCCAACAATGCGAATGTACCAACTCAGGAGTGCTGGTCGTATAATCCTAACGGTAACGGATGGACGCAAAGAGCAAATTTTACCGGGCCTGCGCGTATGGGTGGTATCGGCCAAACAATCAACAACCGTGGCTATTATGGTTTTGGTGTAACTCAGTCTACCGGTGTTTATCATACTGATTGGTATGAATATGTTGCATTATCCAATACATGGGTTCTACGGGCAACACCACCGGTTGGCTACCTGGGACGTTTCTTCGGAGGTTCTTTCGAGATAAATGGCAAAGGATACGTAATGGCCGGAGCACAATTCTCGCCAAGCCCTCCTCAGTGTTATGAGTATGATCCGGTATCTAATGCCTGGACTGCAAAAGCAAATGTGACAACATCTACATTAATTGCCGGTGCTGCTTTCGCTATCGGAAACAAAGGGTATTATGCATGTGGATATAATCAGACAGGTTATCTGGATACATCGGCATTTAAGAAGCAGTTGTACGAGTCTGATCCCGTCGCCAATACCTGGACACAGAAAGCCTC
>JBIIRF010000100.1:0-7404 GCA_044341715.1 Bacteroidia bacterium
CTGGAAGTACGATATCATCGAAGCCGGTTATAAATGCAACATGACCGATATTATGGCGGCCATTGGTTTAGTGGAACTTCGACGATATGAAAATGATACGCTTCCAAAACGAAAGGCTATTTGCGACTATTACTACAATACGCTGAAAACATATCCCTGGGCGGAAGTTCCTGTACTTCGAAACCAGGACAGTGAAACATCCTACCATCTTTTTCAACTACGAATAAAAGGAATCACTGAAGAAGAACGAGATTTGATTATTCAACGGATATTTGATGAAGACGTAAGTGTCAACGTTCACTTTATTCCACTTCCCCGATTGAGTTTTTATAAAAACCTGGGCTATCAAATGGAAAATTATCCGGTGGCTTACGATAATTTCTCTCGGGAAATTTCATTGCCTGTATTTTATGCCCTTGATGAACATTCTCTTAAGAGAGTAACCGATGCTGTTATCAAAGCCGTACAATCTGTTTTAAAATAAACTCCGCAGATGAAACGTATAATGGACATTGTTTTTAGTCTGGGATTTATTCTTGTCCTTTCCCCTGTCCTTTTGTTGATTGCTATCTGGATAAAACTTGACAGCACCGGGCCGGTATTTTATCTCCAGGAGCGCATCGGACTCCACCGAAAACCGTTCCGCATTTATAAATTCCGAACGATGCATCCGGACGCTGATAAACGAGGATTACTCACTGTCGGAGGAAGAGATCCACGTGTCACCAGCGCCGGATATTATCTCCGTAAATTCAAACTTGATGAACTCCCGCAATTTTTTAATGTCTTAGGCGGAAGTATGAGTCTGGTAGGTCCGCGACCCGAAGTAAAACGTTATGTTGATCTCTACAACTCCACGCAACTTAACGTCCTCAATTTAAAACCCGGCATCACCGACTACGCCTCCATCGAATACTCCGATGAGAACGAAATACTCGGAAAAGCTTCCGATCCAGAAAGAACTTACATCGATGAAATAATGCCAGCCAAACTCGAGCTCAATTTAAAATACATCAACGACCAAAGTTTCATCACTGATTGTAAAATTCTATTGCGTACTTTTTTAAAGATTGTGAAATAGACAGCACCTTTTCACCAAAGCACAAACATCATTTTTCAGGAGTTAATTCTCCCAAACAAAATATAAAGCAGAATATAATTTTAATTTGGCTCAGCCAACAGCTGCATCTTCACCAAAAAGACGAATCATCTTCGACAACTCTTCCACTTTTTCTGTATCACCCAGCTTCTGATAACTAAACGCCAGGTTACGAAGCATCCGCAAAATCATTTCACGATGAGAGCAAGGCTGATAATAACTGTTTTGTGGCTCCAGATTCAGCTTCTTTACGAACTGATCGATATCGCCCTTACCAAACACCGAACCTTTGCTAAACGGGTTTATATAGAACAGTGTGCGACCGGTATTCCCTTCTTCGTTTTCTCTTACTTCGAGATATGTCAGAATAAAATGTTCCGGGAGATTTACTCCATACACCGGCAGATTCAAAGCTCGGGTAACCATCAGGTAGATAATCGACAAAGCCAATGGATTTCCCTTCTTACTTTCAATTACACAATTGATATAGGAGTTTTGCGGAGCGTGATAATTGGTAGTGTTCCCGCTGAAACCATACTTCGTAAAAAAGAAATGGTTCAACACGTTCACTTGCTCGAGTGCCGTCAATGATTCATTCATCTCCAGCCAGATTTCCTTTTTCATCTGATCGATGACCGAGCGAATCTTCTGCTCATCCAATTCAGGATATTGATAACGCGCCACTAAAATAGCACCCTTCAACAAATCATCATCTCCGGTATGAATCCAGAGTTTGATATCCTCCAGCAAATTATCAAACTGTATTTTATGCACGATATTGGCAATACGTTGCTGCATCACCGGATCAAATGCATTCGCCCATGCATCCTCCAGGAAAGGAATAACATCATTCCCCATGCTTATGAGTTTCTCTTCTATATGACCAAAGACTTCTTTATCGGAGTCGTCAAGAAGACTGATCAGTGCTTTTACTTCCGGTTCGTTCATAGGATTCTGCTAGTACAATATTACGGCGGGCATGCTATTCATTGCAAGGACTGACGTTTACTTTATAAACGAATGCATGTTATTTAGAATTCGACACAAACACCTGACATACAAGTATTTAAAACAAAGACGCCGGAACCCTTTGCAGAATCCCGGCATCTTTTTTAGCTACTTAATTTCAATTTAACAGACTCAGTGGTTTAATTCATGATGTTCCACCTTTTTATATTCCTCTGTAAGTTTACGTTGTATTTCTCCAGGCACAGGAGCATAATCTGCGAATTTCATTTTCACTTTGGCTTTACCTTGAGAGATGCTGCGTAATGAAGTATTGAATTTATCGAGTTCAGCCAATGGAGTCCGTGCTTTGATAACCTGATATCCTCCTCTGTTATCCATTCCCATAATCACACTGCGACGGGTTTGTAATTCACTCATTACATCACCCATCACTCCTTCCGGCGCTTCGGTCTCTACTTCATAAATCGGCTCTAACAATTGAGGTTCGGCTGCATGGAAAGCTTCCTTGAAAGCCATCATTCCCGCAATTTTAAAACTGATATCATTGGAATCTACAGGATGCATTTTACCATCGTACACTGCTACACGCACATCGCGGACATACGAACCCGTTAGTGGTCCCTCCGACATCTTTTCCATTACACCTTTCACGATGGATGGTAAAAAGCGGGCATCAATCACACCACCGGTGATGCAATTCAGGAATACCATCTTTCCACCCCAGGGCAACTCATGTATTTCGGTATCACGAACGCTCAGATCTTTGGGGTTAGGCATTCCCTCAGTAAATGGCTCAATGCGTAAGTATACTTCACCGAATTGTCCGGCACCACCTGATTGCTTTTTATGACGATACGAAGCCTCTGCAGGACGAAGAATTGTCTCACGATAAGGAATACGTGGTTTAATAAACTCGACATCCATTTTATAAATATGCTGCAAACGCCATTTCGTCACAGCGAGATGGAGTTCGCCCTGTGCATGGAGTAATAATTGCCGGATTTCTTTATCGTATTGAATTTCCAATGTTGGATCCTCTGAATGAATCTCCTGTAAAACCTCGCCCAGCTTTTCATCATCCGCTTTGTTCTTTGTAAGAATAGCGGTGCGGACACGAGGTTCCGGGAAATGAATCGGATCAATAGAACCGGAAGCTCCTTTAAAATTCAATGTATCCGAAGTACGTGTATTTTTCAACTTCAGCGTTGCACCTATATCACCGGCTTTTAAACGATCCACCGGATTCCGGTTCTTACCATCCAGAATAAATAGCTGACCGATACGTTCTGTTGTCGATGTTTTTTCGTTGTAAAAATCCATTCCAGGAGTTACCTCACCGGCCATCACTTTAAAGAGAGATAATTTACCGAGATGCGGTTCAGCAAGTGTTTTATAAATAAAGAGACGTGCAGGTGCAGCCGGATCACACTTCACTTCAGTAGCATCTTCCAGAATCTCTGCCGGCATATCAACTGCAGATGGCGCTACATTATCAATGAAACCCATCAGTCGACCACTTCCCATATCCTTCTTCGCTGAAATGCAGAAAACAGGGAACACCTGATGCTTCATCATACCGGCTTTAATTCCTTCCCGCAACTCATCCTCATCAAGATTACCTTTTTCAAAATATAATTCCATCAGCTTTTCGTCATTCTCGGCTGCTTTCTCTACGAGTTCATTGTGGAGTTTATTGGCGCGTTCCAATTCCTCAGCAGGGATATCGAGTTTCTCGGGTTTTCCTCCTGTAGGTGCGAAACGATACATTTTCATTTTTAAGAGATCGATGATCGCATTGAATCCAGAACCGGTTTCAATTGGATATTGCATCAGCGTAACTGCAGGACCGAAAAAATTTCTTGCTTCATCCAATGTTTGCTGGAAATTTGCTTTATCCTGATCGAGGTGATTAAATGCAAGAATTGTAGGACGACGGTACTTGTCGACGTAATCAAAAATTATTTCAGTACCTATTTCTACTCCGTGCTGGCTATTCAGCAAAATCACAGCGGTATCACAAACCCGGATCGCAGCAATCACTTCGCCAATAAAATCATCGAGTCCGGGTGTATCAATAATATTAATCTTGTAATCTTTCCATTCGGTATGTAAAGGCGTTGCATAAACAGAACTTCCGCGTTCATGTTCAATTTCGTGATAATCCGAAAGGGTATTCTTCTCTTCCACCGTACCTCTTCGATTGATAATTCCGGCCTCAAATAACATAGTTTCGGCAAGGGTGGTCTTACCGCTTTTCGCAGCGCCGATTAACGCCACGTTTTTGATGTGTTTTTCATCGTACGTTTTCATAGGATGAGTTTTTTTTAGGGGTGAGAAAGAAATAAAGAACTTTTTGAACTTTTTGCCGTATTAAGGCAGTTTAAAGGTACGGGCGGAATCCGTACGTTCGGCAGATTACCCCATGATTTTCATCAAAACGGCCCTGAACATGGATCACTTGCATTTGTAATATTTTTCATAAAAAGGATGAACCCGGACCCGAAAAAAACGGTTTAAAATCCTGTTGTCAAATAATACTATGAAGCAATTACCAGAAGTACCTCCCCATATTCAGGAGAAATTTGAAGAAGAAATCCGCGTAGAACTGATCCGTCAGCAAACCGAAGATGAATTGAAATCGAATCCGCTATACCAGGAATTCTTTGCTCAGTTCAATCCTGCCTCCGTGGAAACATTCATTAAGAACTATGCACGCAGGAAGGCGTATTACCTTACCCGCGGACAGGAATACATTAATCAGGAAGAACAAACAGGTTTCCGCTATAAAATGATAGCTGAGGAAGCATTGTGGGCTATTCAGCAGAAGAAACTGTTCAATTTGCAATGCCAATGGCGTGCTGAGCAGATTCGTTTGAAAGGAGTTGAACACAGCACTCAATTCCTGCAACTTTCAGCCAATATTCAGCATTGCCCGTACATTACTCCGGTAAGTCGCGCAGAAATGGAATTGTATGTGAAGTTCCTTCGTTCAGGTCAGGCAGGGTTAATCCTGAGCTATGATAACTGGCAGGATTATGAAGCTTTTAAAGCGGAGTATCAAACAGGACATATTCCGAGTATCGATGATGATATTGATGAGCATATGCCGGCCTGGTATCGTTTTTACGATGAATATATGACGACCAGTTCATTGCTTGATCTTCCGGATGTCCGCGGAGATAAAGAACAACGTTACCGTTCAATCGCCCGTCAGCGTCAACTGGAAAATCTGAAACGCAATAATCCGCAAAAAACAGTTGATTCACGTCCTTATCTGAGCATCTACGATATGGAAGTTGTGCAATCGTTTGTTCGTCGCTTTGAAGATAAACGTACACTGAAGTATTGCAAAGCAGTGGAAGCATTCCAGCAGCAAATGGATGATCAGCTGGAGTTGGATGAGGCACTGGAAATTCTGCGCAATGCAGGAAAATCTATCCGCATTCAGGCTGCCGAAGATTGGAAATCGGCTATCATTGAAGCTGCACATAACTATGAACTGGAGCAAGTGGCGAATATTCTGCCTGCTGTACACCAGGAATATGCTTTCCGTGTTGAGAATGGTATTAATTTCCCGCAAAGTCTGATCGACAAGAAACGGGAAGAGTACGCCTTCCAACTCTGCGAAAACGCGAAGAATCAAATTCTCGAAGGTCGTAGTATCCTCGGCGAACCGGAGAACCTTCGCTTCTGATCTAAAAATTCTCCACTCAATAACGGATGATACTACATGCGAGGTAGTATTGTCCGTTTTTTATTTAGTCGAGTTTGAAGCAGGAGCCTTCGATGGCGAGATCTGTATTGGGAAAGACTTCCCTCGCTTCCTCTAACAATGGATCTAGTTGTTTGTAGCGTGCGGAGAAGTGTCCGATGATGAGTTTCCCTACACCCGCTTCTTTGGCTACCTGTGCGGCTTCGCGTGCGGTGGAGTGAAAGGTCATGGTGGCCCGGTCTTTCATATCATGGAGAAAAGTAGCTTCGTGGTAGAGTAAATCTACTCCATGTAACTCACTGGCAAGTTCGGGTAGGTACATGGTGTCGGAACAAAATGCATACGTTCTTGGCGGCGGTGGACTTTCCGTTAACTCTTCGTTCGGGATAACACTTCCATCTGCTGTTACAAACTCCCCTCCTGTTTTGATGCGCGTGTATTGGGTAAATGGAATTCCGTATTCCTGAAGTTTATCTACTCTTAATTTTCGTGGTCGTGGCTTTTCACTGAAGATAAAACCGGTGCAGGGAATTCTGTGGTTGAGTACGATTGTACGAATGAGCAGATCATCATCTTCGAATAGTATTTCCGGAGTATAATGTCTTACCGGATGAAAAATGAGATTGTATCTTAATTGGGTTTGTGAAATGCGGAGATGCATCTCTACAATGTCCATGAGATCCTGTTGTCCGTAGAGATGAAGATCAGCAGAGCGTCCCTGAAGATGGAACGTAGACAGCAATCCAATTAATCCGAGGTAGTGATCGCCGTGAAGGTGACTGATGAAAATATGGGTGATCCGATGGTAACGAACCTTATATTTCAACATCTGCATCTGTGTGCCTTCGCCGCAGTCAATAAGAAAATGACGGTCGCGGAAGACCAGCAGTTGTGATGTAGGATGTCGGTTGTAAATCGGCGTTGCTGAACTGCTGCCGAGAATGGTGAGTTCAAGACTCATACGCTACTTGCGTGAAATCACCATGCGTTTAGAGAGCGTTTCTCCATTAAAGGACATGGTGTACATATAAACACCGGGAGCAAAATCTCTGCTGTCGATGCGTAACTGGTTTTCACCCTGATTGGCATTGAGCAGACTCCTGTAAATTTCCTTTCCGATAAGATTGAATACGCGAAATTCCACCTCTCCCATTTGCGGAACGATATAACGGATCTCCGTTACATCATTGCAGGGATTTGGAGAGTTCTGATCCATTGAAAAACCAAGACCTGTACTCTCATCAATTCCAGTGGTAGATCCTGTTACAGCGATGGTATAATAGGTCAGTGTATCGTATTGGGTAATATTGCCGAAAATGGTAGAACCGATGCTGGCTGTGATTGCCGTAAGGGCAAAGTTTCCTGCAACTGTTGGTGTACCACTGATCAGTACACATCCGTTAGAGTTACCGGGGAAAATACAGTTAGAAGGCGTACAGGTATATGTTAATCCGGGAGGAAGTCCGGTGAAGGAAGAAAGTCCAATCGACACAATCGTTACATTGATTGGAATTGGTCCGAGCATCGTTGTTGTATCCTGTGGGACACGAATCTGCATCACCTGATTATATGGTTGTCCAACTACCGCCGGCGCTAATCCGGTAGCACTATCAGGGGTAATTCC
>JBIIRF010000101.1:0-7373 GCA_044341715.1 Bacteroidia bacterium
CTGTCCAGTTGGGAGATGTTGTGGTAATATCTGTTGTTTTCCAGATTCCACCTCCAACTCCTCCGGCAAATACTGTTTTACGTGTAGCATCATTCAAGTCGACAATGATGGCTCTTGTTCTTCCTCCTACATTTGATGGACCACGCTCTGTCCAGTTCATCGAGAGGGCGCCGGCGATTTTACCCGTTTGTCCCTGTAAGCGCAGTTGATCAGCATACGCATAAGCGGCCTGTAATCGTTCCCGATGAATCTTCATGGTTGCCGGATCACGGGTCATGTCAAACTCCTGCTGTATAGCCAGATCCATCCGATCCCGTTTAGGAATCTTCACAATTTTTAAAGGGGAATCTAAAAACCAGGTCATTCCCAATACAATTGTTATAGCTGTAGTGAGAACGATTACCGGTAGATAGAGGGCTGACTTTTTCATGCGTGATATCAAGAGCGTATTATACGCCACAGGGAATTGCAAATTACAACAAACAAAAGGGACAAGCGGGTCTGTATTCTGCTGATTTTATACTAAAATACATGAAGAAAATACAGAATATTGACAATCATCAGTGATATTTCATTAAGAAAAGGTAAATTTGATCATCAATATCAAGCAAATGAAAAAGGGCGTCCTGTTTTTAATTCTGTTATTGTTGAGTTCATACCTCCACGCACAAGACACCTTAATGACCCGCGCTGGTGAAGCAAGGACGGTCAAAATATTGGAAATTGGTCTCGAAGAAATCAAATACCGTATTTGGGGTCTGGATGATTCGCCTGTGATTGTGATTGATAAAAAAGATGTAAAGCAAATCGTTTTTTCAAATGGAGAGAAGATGACCATCGTGCAGGATGCGATGGCGGTGAGTACCATGCAACAACAAGCCGAGGGGAAGAATCAGGTAATTAAAATTGAATTTTTTGGCCCGCTTACAGATGATTTGGCCATAGGGTATGAACGAATGATCAAGCCGGGAGTGAACCTTGAAGGAAAAATCGGATTAATTGGTCTTGGTTTAAACCCGGATTTCGAAAAGGCCGGTGGCGGATTTTTAAAATTTGGCGCGAAATTTTGGTCCGGGAAAGATTACTATATCAGAGGGATGAAGATGTCACACCCACTACGCGGAGCTTATGTAAAACCAGAGATAATTTTCAGTCAGTTTTATAAATACCGTGAGCATTCATATTATAATTCAAATTATATTTATACAACAGAAAGCGACAAAGTTAATTATACAAATTTTGCATTGAATATTTGCTTTGGTAAACAGATATTGCTGAGTGATATAATGACACTCGATTGGTATGTCGGATTTGGTTATGGGTTACAATTCAGCGATGCAGAAGACAAAGATAATTACAGTTACATGAATGATTTCGACTGGGATTGGACACCATACGCTTACAGTCATACGTATCTGGGACGGAGTTTCCCGATGACCCTCAGCGGAGGATTAACGATCGGTGTTTTGTTTAAATAAAAAACGGGAGTCGCGTTAGCAACCCCCGTTGTATAAATACAGGAAGTGTTTACTGTTTTACGATTCTAGTCTTCACCACCTTTTCTCCCTCGCCAATCATTACCATATATGTACCCGGACTCAGCTTATCTGCAAGTGGTAAATAGATGGTATTTGCTCCGGTAGTTACATCCAGTGTACCGGTGAAAACCTGTTTACCCACCTGATCATAAATGCGCAGGGTTTGGGTTCCTTCAGCAGCCGATTCAAAGTTCAGACTCAATCCTGAGGAGAATGGATTCGGTGATGCAGATAGATTTGTAAGGTTAGAAGTTGTTGTTGTTGTCTTCGTACCGAATCGAATTGATTTCGGGCCGAAGAATTCTTTTTGTCCGTTTATATCAAACTGACGTAAGCGGTAATAGTTCATGCCTGTTGCAGGAGATGGATCAATTACCTCGTATTTACGAACAGTAGAGCTGTTACCGGCTGCATCAACTTTCTTAAGGTCTTTATAAGTACTGCCATCCATTGAACGTTCTACCATGAAATAATCACTGTTGTGTTCGCTCGAGGTAGCCCATGAAATTTTTACGGTTCCGTTGTTTTCTTTTACATCAAAGGAAGAAAGTTGAACCGGTAATGGATTAGAACCATCTGATGTAATACCAAATTGACCCAATGAAGTGATACCACCACGATTTACAATTGGTGAAGCAGGACTTCCGGAAGCAGCGATATGTGAACCTGTAGTTTCCCAGGAGCTGATAGCATTGTCGCGACGGAAGAGATGTAGTTTAGTATAGTTACTGATTCCGGTAAAACCTTCCGCAATAGCGTTTGCAGTAAAGTCACCTCCACTGAATCCGTTTCCGGCAGTGAGTGTCCACCAACCTGAACCGATTGTGCTGCATTCATCACCTGCATCATTCAATGGTAAACCAACATTCCCCGGATATCCTGTTGTAAATGAAGCAGCAATTGTACCACCTGTTGGAGCAGAGGTAAAGCTGGTGTTGAATCCGTTGTAGTCCGTTGCTGTTCCGAGTGGGAATAAAATATTGGATGCGGTTGATGAAGCCATCCAACGCGTAAAGTTTCCAATAATATGACCCGAAGTACGTGTAAGTGTACCGGTTGATGATGTGCTTGTTCCTAACGTTAGTGTGTTACCGCCGGTTGTTACATTTCCAGCTGATAGAATAAGATCAGAAGAAGCAGCAACAGAACCGCTGAGTGAAACACCGGCAGAATTATTAATTGTTAATTTTCGTACAGTCGCCGGCAAACCATTCCCTGAAGTTTGTGAAGAGGTACCGTTGTATTCATAATCTGCTCCGGTATTGAAGGTGCGTGTACCTGTTACACGGATATTTCCTGTTGCACCACTTGATGTGATACCGGCAGTAGAGGTAATTCCAAGTTTACCGCCGTTGGTAACTGTAAAGGACCCACCGCCATTCACCGTAGTTGTAGCAGCGGCCATTTGCAGATAGGCATTATTATTTACATTGTAGTTAACTACATTGGAAACAGCACCACCCGAGGTGAATGTCTGCATACTTGTTCCATTGAAATTAATAGTACTGCTTCCTGATCCGGATTCAGTCAATGTGCCACCGCTATGTGTAAAGTTGCCAGCGACATTTAATGTAGCATTTCCATTGGATTCATTCATATCCACTGTTCCACCGGTGAAAGAAAAATTACCGGTCACATTCATCGTTACGTTTCCTGAACCGCTTACAAGAATGATGCTTCCTGTTCCGCTCTTGGTAACATTACCTGTAACAGCGATAGTAGCTGTTCCGGAATTATTATTAGCCTGAAGAGTACCACCTGAGATATTCATATCACCGCTTACATTCATCGTTCCATTTCCGGTTGATTGTGCTACACGGAATTCACCGCCGGTTTGAATATAATCTCCACCGATGGTTAGAGTTCTGGCAGTGCCATTGTCGGTCAGGTACAATCGGTTTGAACCGGTGCTGGTTACTCTGAAATCGCCCTGGATATTCAACGAATTATTGATACCAAGGGAAAAAAACAAATTAGTACAATTCCAGTTGAGATTACCAAAGTTTTGTGTTAATCCACCCGGAATGGTAATGGTAACACCGGAAATCTGACACGTAGAAGTGGCGTCCCACGTTGCAGTATGAATAGTACCTCCATTAATTGCATGAATATATTCTCCACCAGCATTATGCGCCGCTGTTGCAGATGTATTCAATGTAAAAGTACCTGAGTTCGCGAGGATTCCGCTATTGGATACATCCGTACCGGTTCCGTTTGCAATGGTAAGTGTTCGTGTAGCACTAATATTAACGCGTCCACCTGTTTCGATTACAAGCTGATCTGCGGTAACACTCGCCGCTACTGTTACGGTATGGCCATTACGAATGGTAATAATGTTATTGGCTGATGTAGGCGTTGCAGCTGCGTTCACCCAGGTTGTACCGTTGAATCGCTCCCAGGTAGTTGCGCTGCCCCAGTTTCCGGAGGCTCTCGAACGGAATTCATCCGTTACCGCTGCCTTTGCAGGAGTAGTTTGGGTAGATTGATAAAATAATACAATCAACACAATCATCAGTGTTGATACAGCCCCGCCAATGAGCAACATTTTCTGTTGCTGACTCAGTCTGGTAGTCAGTCGTGAAGTATTACGCTGACGATTTGGATTTCCGGTAGAGGAATTCATAGTTTATGGTGTCTTTCGAACAGATTTTTACGGGTAAAGTGCACGAGAGGTTACCCTTCTGCGGAAAAAGATTCCTGACGTAAACATGAATATTTGCTTATATGAGGGATTCCCTTTGCTTTTCGACCACCAAACCTTATAACCTATGGAAATAAACTTCCCCATTATCCTGCTCGCCGCCCTCGTACCGATGGTGATGGGCTTTATCTGGTACAATCCTAAAACGCTGGGCAATGCCTGGATGAAAGCTGCCGGAGTCACCGAAGAATCAATGAAAGGCTCTAACATGGCCAAGATCTTTGGGTTATCCTTCCTTTTTGCTGTATTGCTGTCGTTTTTTCTGCAGATTCTGGTAATTCACCAATTCAGCTTGTTTTCTGTGGTTGCAGATACTGTGAAACCAGGTGATACGACCTCTGCAGATGCTGTATGGTTTAAAAATGCCATGGATACCTATGGAACCAAATTCCGGACATTCAAACATGGAGCTTTTCACGGATTTATTGCCGGTATCTTCCTGGTATTGCCACTTATAGGTACAAATGCGCTGTATGAAAGAAAGAGTGCGGCCTATATCTGGATCAATACCGGATTCTGGACCATCTGCTTCACCATTATGGGCGGGATTATCTGCCAATGGGCTTAAAATCAACATGAAGAATCAGAAGGGAGGGCTGCGGTTCTCCCTTTTTTGTTTACATTTAGACATCATCCATCACTTTCTACGGCCGGAAGTAAACCATCTGCTGCCGAGATACGTGATACCTATTGAACACATTCACCAACTAATAACATGAAATACATTTATTCACTACTCCTTGCATTATTTATCGCAGTAGGAGTGCAAGCTCAGAACTGTGTCTGGACAGCCAATACTGTTTCCGGAAATACAGTTGTATTTAATGGTCAAACCGGTTTTCCTGGTTTACTGTATTCTGCAGAATGGGACCTCGGAGATGGAAGTATTATCCATGCGCCGATCGGACCGTTTACCTATCAATATGCTAATCCCGGCGTGTATACTGTTTGTCTGACTATTTATGATGATTCAACAAATCTTCCGGTATGTAATTATTGTGATTCATTAGCAGTTTTCGTAAATGGTAACTGTACGTTTACATACATACAGGATTCCATTAACCCGTCAACGATTTATTTCTTTGCCAACACATCTAACCCGACTTCTTCTATTAACTGGAGCTTCGGAGATGGTTCGGCCGGAAGCGGTTCTTTCGCTACTCATACCTATAATGCATCAGGTTCCTATTTTGTAACCATGCAGGAATTAGATTCAGCCGGTAATGTTGTTTGCACTTATACAGCAAATGTTGTTGCAGGAAGTAATCCTTCTTCAACCTGTGGATTTGCATTTATTCCGGGAGCGCCTGGATCGCAAAACACTTATACATTTAATGGAACAACGAGCCTTGCTAATCCTACATATTACTGGGATTTCGGTGATAACACACCAATGCAGAATGGCCAAACCACCACTCATCCTTTTGCAGCAGCAGGAGCCTATAATGTAACAATGTATGCTATTGACGGAGTGGATACTTGTGTTTATTCAATGGTGATCCCTGTTGCGTTTGGAGGAAGTTGCTCCTTTTTAACTACTCCTGATTCCTCTATTGCAAATGCCTTCTTTTTTAGTGCTTTTTCCCCCAACAGCAATACCGTTATGAACTGGTCTTTTGGCGATGGCACATCTGCTACCGGTCAGAATGTATACCATGCTTACACTACCCCGGGCACATATACTGTTTGTGTTTCTGAAATGGATTTCATGGGCTCAATTGTATGTACTTATTGTCAGAACATCACTATTGGCGGTGGTCCTTCACCAAGCTGTAACTTTACAGTTAACAATAGTCCGGCGAACCCAACTATTTACGGTTTCACTATCCCACAAGCGCAAGGTGTTGCCTACTTCTGGAATCTCGGAAATGGCCAAACACAAACCGGTAACAATGTTGCTGTAAATTATGCTCCCGGCACTTATACCATTTGCCTGACGGCCAATGACGGCAATACCAGCAATACCTGTTGTACTACAATCGTTGTTACTGGTGCTGCGAATTGCAGTTTCAATTATTTCCCTGATTCTGCAAATGCCAATTTGTATTATTTCAATGCTTTGCCATCTCAGGCAGGCTCAAACATTATCTGGCATTTTGGTGACAGTACAACATCAACCGGACAAAATGTCGGACATACATATCCGGGCCCAGGCTCATATTATGCATGCATGACTGAAATTGATCCTGCTACCGGAGCTACACTTTGCAGCTATTGCACAACAATTACTGTTTCGTCTAATGGAAATTGTTCTTTCTCTGTAACTTCTTCTCCAGGCAATCCAAGTGTTGTAACCTTCACTGCAAACTCATTAATCGGCACATCTTTCTTCTGGGATTTCGGTGATAACTCTACCGGTGTTGGTCAGAACATCACGCATACTTATGCAAGCCCTGGTGTATATAATGTTTGTTTGAGCATCGGTGTAGGAGGAGTAATCACATGTACTTATTGCCAAACAATCACCATCCCGGGTAACAGCTGGTGCCAGGCGGCCTTCACTTCAGTAAGTCTTGGATTGAATGCTTACTTCATCGATCAATCGTCAATTATTCCGATCACGATGCCTCCGGTTCCACCTCCAGTAAACTACTCATGGAGTTTTGGTGATGGCTCATCCAGCACACTTCAGTTCCCCAACCACCAGTATGCTGCACCAGGATCGTACATGGTATGCCTTACAGCAAGTACAGTTGGATGCACCTCTACTTTCTGCGATACAATTGTGATCGATACTGTGATCAACAACCCTGTTACCTGCAACGCGTTCTTTGTATTCACACAAACAAGTCCATACAATGTAGTGGGTGTAAACCTGAGCAGTGGAATCAATCTTGCATTCAACTGGGACTTCGGCGATGGTTCAACAGCCAACACACCATACCCAACACATCAGTACAATGGAACAGGAAGTTATCTTGTATGCCTCACGGTATCTGATGCCAACGGTTGTTCTTCCACTTACTGTGATACACTCACTGTTGATTCACTCGGAAACGTGGTGTACAGAGGGGCAACATCATCAGGATTCACCCTTAACATTGTTGCACCAAACGTACTTGGTGTAGAAGATAACCAACCTGCTATCGGAAGCCTTTATCCGGTTCCTGCAAGCAGCGAGTTGAATATCCGCT
>JBIIRF010000102.1:0-7298 GCA_044341715.1 Bacteroidia bacterium
AATGCATAACATCCATTGGATGTTGTGTAAAAGTTAATTCCTGTACCGTCGTAAAATGCATTGCAGTTACCATCTGTTCGTTCAACACGTACAGGCATTTGAAAATCAAGTCCGGTAAACGAACTCAGGTAGTTCTTCATGAAATCATGTACAATGTTGGTATGATAAAATGCAGTAAGATGTTGAGTTGTTGTATTTGGGTCGAAGCTGATGGTGTTGCTTCCGTCGTTGATAGTTGCTGTGAAGAATGGTGCAATGTTTCCGGATACACCGGTAAGCACAGTTGCGTATGGGCTCTGCAGAGAGAATGTTGCAGTGAATGGAGCAGGTACTCCTGTTACATTCAATAATCCGTTTACATCAGTGTTGAAGTTAGTACCGCCTATGGTTACTTGTAAGTAAGGAAGGTTGACTACTGTTGTTGGGTTGTAAGGATGCGTTGGGTAGATAGTTGCATTGACAACGATATCCGAAACTGCAAAACTTACAATTTTGTCCTGACGGTAAAGAACTTCTCCTGTATTGGCATCTACTAATGTATAGTAATCATCAGGCGTTACTCCGTCACCGATAGTACGAACAGAAATTTCATATACCAGTTTGTAGTTGTTCTGTCGATGTGATGGAATAGGAAGAATCTTAAGCGCTGATCCTGCTGAAGCAGCTACAACAGTTGAACTAAGTCCGGAAGAAGCTGCAGTGATAGCCTGAAGAGAAGAAATAGTTGGAGTGGTGGAGATGGTAATGTCATCGTAGACATCCAGGCCAAACATGATTGCTTTCTTGAGATCTGGTGTGAGCATAACTGTTGCGCGACTCCATAATACTTCCAGTCCATTGTATCGCTGAATGAAATTAGGCTGCACATACTTTTTAGAAGCCGGTGCAGAGATCATCTCCAGTTGAATATTGTTCGGGAGATAAGCTGCTGCGTAGGTGTTTAAGAAATACAATGCAGCTGCAGAAGGAGAAGAGTTGATTCCAAGTGTAACCGGTTCTCCGAATGCACGATGTGGTTTGCCGTTCGTTTCATTGAATTGCACCCACCAGTCACCATGATTTTGCAGAAATTGTGTCCATCTTACATCATTGCGCAGTTGTTGCTGGTACACCTGATCAGGTAACGATTTGTTGTTTGTGATGAATCGTTTTTGATCGGAGTCGTGATCATGTAAAATGTGTCCGGTTGCCATGGCACTCTGGACCATTACGAGAGTGATCAGCAGAGAGAAGAGTTTTTTCATAGTTGTCAAGGTTGTGAGAACAAACATACTGAAAACAACTCGGATTTTAAAGGTTTCTGATTGGTCAAAAACTGGATTTCTATCTCTTTAAATAATACAAGAATTTAAATGATTTGTCTGAAAATTTCGTCTTTTATAAGCTCGGGAGCATAAAATGTATAGAAATCCTGATTTCTGAACCAGGTGAGCTGCCTTTTTGCGTAGTTTCTGCTGTGTTGTTTGATGGCAGAAATGGTTTCCGGTAACGTCATAGAATTGTCAAAATATTCGAAAAATTCATTGTATCCTACGGTATGCAGGGTCGTGAGGTCTTTGTAGGGTAATAGTTGTCGGACTTCTTCTTCTAAGCCCATTGCGATCATCTGATCTACCCGTTGGTTGATTCGGTCGTACAGGACTTTTCGGTCGTGATCTATGACGACAGAAATTATCCGATAGGGTAGTTGCTGTTCTGTTTGTTGTTTCAGGAAGCTGCTATAAGGTTTTCCGGTTTCAAGAATTATTTCTGTGGCCCGCATCAACCTGGCAGGATTGTGTTGATCGGCTTTCTCCAGATAAACAGGATCGTTTTTTTGCAAGAGATTGCGAAGTTCTTCTATGCCTTCGCTGGCGAAAATCTCCTTTACTTTTTCACGTGTTTGCTGCGATACTGCGGGTAGTTGATCAATGCCATGTATTAGTGATTTTAAATAAAGTCCGGTGCCTCCTGTTACAACAACTACTTCATTTTTTTGAAATAATTCTGAGAGGATTTTGCGGGCTTGTTCCATGTATTTACCCGCTGTGAGTGGCTGATGAATACTATGAGAGTGAATAAAATGATGTCTGACGGTGGCGAGTTCTTCTGCACTTGGGACTGCTGTTCCAATGCTCATTTCTTTATAACACTGCCTGGAGTCGGCGGAAATAATTTCAGTTTGAAAATGTCGTGCAATATCTATAGAAAGTGAAGTCTTGCCGGAAGCGGTTGGACCTGCAATAACAATGACCGTCGACTTCATGAGTTGATCCTTTTATGAACAGCAAAGAGCGAGTCTCAATAGAAAATCTGACACGTTTAGATTTGCTTAAATAGAAATTCTCTCCATCGGTCCCGAATAAAAAGAGGTTGTATTTGACTTTTGAGACAGCCTCTTTGCTGTTGATGTTAATTATTATGAATTAATAATCGTCTTTCTGATCTTCTTCCGCATCATTATAATCCATTTCCTCGGCACCTTCTTCAGTTTCTTCTTCTTCTCCTTCTTCACTCATGCCTTCAATTTCATCCATTTCAACACCTTCTTCGGCTTCATCCATCATTCCATCAGTAGTCGATGTTTCTGCTTCGTCTTCGACATCATCGTCATCAGTGGCGAGCAATTTCTCAAATTCATCATCCTCTGTTGCAATGGTTTTTGGAGCAGGAACTACCAGATATTGCTTGGGTGCATCACCAACTGTTTTAACACAAACAGGATAGTTCCGCATCATATCGCCCTGTGGAATGATTTTGATAAGCTCAACGAAAAAGCTCCAGTTGGCATCGTAGTCACTGAAGTATAATATTTTTTGATGTGGATCGGCAATGAAATCACAAACGCGGGAGTTCTCCATCAGGACAGACGTGTTACCAGCTTTGTCCTTTCTGACTTCAGTGGAAATCTCCTGTCCTTTGATCCAATTATCATTGCTCATATAAAATGACGCCGGCTTCGAATTGTCAAATCCAATCGAGGTCTGAATGGTTTGATGTAAGTCGAGGAAGGTCTGTGTACTTTTTATTTCAATATCGCGTGATACTTCGTCATAATCTTCGAAGGTGACACGGAAGCGGTATACTACTGGCATAGGTCTTATCTCTTACTGCAAATATAGAAGCAAGGTTCATATCTGCAAATGCTGTATTTATAATCTGATTTATTTTTTTCCAACAGGCTGGAGTCCGAGTTCCGTGGCTTTTTCCAACATGAAGGTATGAGCGGCTTGATATTCGTTGGGAATCTGTCCGTCTAGGATGGCTTCCCGAATAGCATTTTTAATGATTCCGATTTCTTTTCCGGGTCCAAGTCCGAAAACCTCCATGATCATTTCACCCGTTACCGGTGGTTGCCAGTTGCGGATATTGTCTTTTTCTTCAACTTCAACAAGCTTTTCCTTGACAAGCTGGAAGTTGGCTTTGTATTTTTTCTGCTTGAATTCGTTCTTGGTGGTGACATCGGCCGAACAAAGTTTCATGAGATCGTCAATATCGTCTCCTGCTTCGAACAATAATCGGCGTACGGCTGAATCCGTCACTTCACTCTTTGCCAATACGATGGGTCGTAAATGAAGCAGTACAAGTTTTTGTACGTATTTCATTTTTTCGTTCATGGGCAATTTAAGGTCGCGGAAGATTCCGGGTACCATGCGGGATCCTTTGTCTTCGTGTCCGTGGAAAGTCCAGCCGGCAATGGGGTCGAATCGTTTGGTGGCCGGCTTGGCAATATCGTGCAAAATGGCTGCCCAGCGTAACCAGAGGTTTTCACTTAGTTCTGCAGTGTTATCCAGGACTTCAAGCGTGTGAAAGAAATTGTCTTTATGACCTTTCCCGTTTTTAATCTCTACTCCTTCTAAGGCACTGAAAGCAGGGAAAATAAGGGGCAGTAATCCGGATTCTCTGAGTAATAGAAAGCCCTGTGACGGTTTTTGGGAAAGGATGATTTTGTTTAATTCATCACTGATCCGCTCAGCACTTATAATTCGTATTCGCTCTTTTTGGGTTTTGATGGCTTCGAAAGATGCAGGGTCGATGCTGAACTGCAGTTGTGTGGCGAACCGGATGGCGCGCATCATACGGAGCGGATCGTCACTGTAGGTAATGATGGGGTCTAACGGAGTGCGGAGTATGCCTTGGTTTAAATCAGAGATGCCTCCGAATGGGTCGGTTAAATGACCGAAAGTACCTTTGTTCAGACTGATTGCCAGTGCATTGATCGTGAAATCCCGGCGGTTCTGGTCATCTTCCAGACTTCCTTGAGCTACCATTGGCTTTCGTGAATGACTGGAGTAAGATTCTTTTCGGGCACCAACAAATTCAATGTCGAAGTCCCGGTATTTGATCATGGCAGTGCCGAAATTTTTAAAAACAGCAACTTGTCCTGAAAGTCCTAATTCCTTGGCTACCAATTCAGCGGCAGTTATACCATCTCCAATAACAGTGATATCGAGGTCTTTACAGGGCCGGCCTAGCAGCAAATCCCGCACATAGCCTCCGATGAGATAGGCTTCAAGTGAATTCGATTGCATCACTCCGGCAATTACTTCGAAGACCGGATTGTTGCTGCATTCTTCCTGAAATTGCTGGAGGATGGCCATGAATCTGCAAATTTAATGCGATGGGTGATAGGTTGCTATGTGTAATCCGTTTTTAATGGATGGAGTGAGGTATCTGTCTGAAATTACAGCGGTTTAGAGATGATATATCTCAGATCAAATGCAATTTCTGTCATTTAATTTTATAGGGATTTGCTGGAATTTCGTGCTGTATCAAAAACCAACAAGCTATGGAAAAGAAATATATATATGATCTTCACGCTGACCATAAAGAGTGGATCAACAAAATTGCTTTCTACAAAGATGAAGTTAAAGTAATGCGCAACCGATTGGCAGAAGTGGCTGGAAAATATACTGATCATGATGTTCAGGCGATGGTAGAGCATTTTCAGAATCAGTTGATCGTTCAGGATGAACAGGCTGATATTATGCGCCATAATGTGAAGCAATACGAGCATGTAATCGAAGATCATCTGAAAAAAAATGATGTAGCTGCCGACCATACTAAATGGGATGACCATGTAATTCTGCGTGATCAGGTGGAAACTTTTGAAAAACTGTTCAACGAGTTGAGGAAGGATCTCATAACTTTCCTTGCACGCTGGATGTAATCAGATAATTCAGTTATTTGGTCCCGTCAGGTAGCGAAGAAACGCTGCTTGCCGGGACTTTTTTTGTCCCATCAATAGTTTTATTAATTTAGTACGGTTAAAAAAGAAATCTTATGGCTTTACGCTTTGAAGAATATGCAGCGAAGGGACGTGCCTTCGTTGAAGAAGTAGCAGTTGAATTAAATACGAACGATCAGGATCAGGCAGGGCGTATTCTACGCAGTGTTCTACGGGCTTTGCGTAACAGATTAACAGTGGAAGAGTCGTTTCAAATTATTTATAAAATTCCAAAGGCGATCAAAGGGGTATATGTGGATGGATGGCAGGTGAAATTGAATCCTGCTAAGTTGAAACATATTGAAGATTTTCGTTCGGAAGTGATTCATGAAGACGAACATGCGGCGTTAAAGGATTTTGCGAAAGAAGGATCTGTTGATGAGGCGATAAAAAGTGTGTTTGTAGTGCTGGGTCGCCATATTTCTCCCGGTGAAATCGAACATGTGCTGAATGCGTTGCCGGCTGCACTTCGGGCTTCTCTGGAAGGGAATGAAGATAATTGATACGGTTCAGTCAGAAAGAATATATTTCTGATTCCTCCGTTAAACTTTGATCAGGCTGAATGATCCTATTGTTGCATGATCAATAAAAAAATCAAACATTTGATTCATCGGGCGTCCTTCGGTTTTCCGTTGGAAAAGTCCGATTTCGGGTCGGTAGAGAAGGTGTTTGCTGATTTGTGGAAGAAGTCGGCTGCTCCTGGTTATATCAATGTAGTGCCCGCTCAATCAGAAGTACTTCCGGATAATTTCAGAAAGAAACCTGCTGATGAAAAGAGCGATTTTATCAAGAATAAATTTCGTCTTGCAAAGGAATTAAATGCTGCCTGGCTAAATCAATTGCAGGGTACTTCGCAGCTTCGCGAAAAGATGACATTGTTTTGGGCGAATCATTTTGCCTGTCGTTCAGGGAATCCGGCTTTTGCACAATTTCTGAATAATAAAATCAGGGAGCATGCACTCGGAAATTTTCGGACGCTGTTGATAGAAGTTTCCCGCTCGCCTGCCATGTTGCAGTTTTTGAATAATCAGCAAAACAGGAAGTCGCATCCCAATGAAAATTTCGCACGTGAGGTGATGGAACTTTTTACATTGGGGCGTGGTCATTACTCGGAGAAAGATGTTCAGGAGGCAGCCCGGGCGTTTACAGGATGGAGTTTTAATCAGGCTGGTGAGTTCGAATTCAGGAATCGTATTCATGATTTTGGACAAAAAACAATATTGAACCGTTACGGGAATTTTGATGGCGACGATGTGCTGCGTATCTTGTTGGAGGAGCAGCAAACGGCGTTGTTTATAACTCGAAAATTCTGGCGTGCTTTTGTGAGTAATACTCCTGATGAAAAATTATGCAAGGAAATAGCTGTTCGCTTTTATGACAGTGGTTATGAGGTTGAAGTCTTGCTTCGGGAGTTCTTTTTAGCCGATTGGTTTTATGAGGATAAATATATTGGTGCGTTGATCAAATCTCCTGTGGAATTAATGGTACCGTTGTTGCGTGATTTTCGGGTTGAGTTCGTTAATCCGAATGTGGCGATTGGTTTTCAGAAAGCACTTGGACAAATTCTGTTTAATCCACCCAATGTTGCCGGTTGGACTGGTGGAAGGAACTGGATAGATAGTTCTTCTCTGGCCTTTAGAATGCGAATGGGGCGTGTGTTATTATCGGAGGAGTTGGCTTCGATTGAGAGTAAACCGGATGGAGACGATAACAACGCCTTTAGAGATAAACTGGGAGTAGATGAAGGGGTGAAAATCCGTTCCGATTGGAAGAAGGTGGAAGTCTTTTATTCCGGTTTGCAGGAGAAAGATCAGCTGGAGGCTATGGCCGATTATTTGCTGGCTGTCCCGCTCTCCGCAGAAAATCGCAGACTGGCAAAATCTTTTATACAATCGGAAAGTGCTGATAAAGGATTGCGTTCAACAGTATTGTTTCTGACAACCTTACCTGAATTTCAAATCTGCTGATGATGAACAGACGTGCATTTATAGGTCGAAGTGTTCTTGCCTCAGCGGCTGTAATGCTTCCTGATTTTCTGAGAGGCGTTTATGCAGCGGGGTTGAGTCCTGAGGAAGGTGGAAAGGTGCTGGTT
>JBIIRF010000103.1:0-7291 GCA_044341715.1 Bacteroidia bacterium
CGCGTCCGGATGTATATACGCCAAAGAGTTTGACATTAGCTTTTCTTTACAATTTGTGCCATCATTTCGGCTTCCATCACAATCTTATCTCCGACTACGGCAATGCCTCTCATGTGGCAGATGCCGCGACGGATGGGGCTGATGAGTTTCAGGTCAAATATAACAGTATCTCCGGGACTCACTTTCTGTTTGAAGCGGGCTTCGGAGATTTTCATGAAATAAGTCCAGTAGTTTTCAGGATCCGGTACAGTGTTTAGCACGAGAATCCCTCCTGTTTGTGCCATGGCTTCAATCAGCAACACACCCGGCATTACCGGATTGTTGGGAAAGTGTCCCTGAAAAAACCACTCGTTCATGGTGATGTTCTTTACTCCAACGATACTTTCTTCCGTGCGTTCGATGATTTTATCGACGAGGAGGAAGGGGAATCGGTGAGGTAGCATGGATGCGATTTTGTTGATGTCGCAAACTGGCGTTCCGGTCAGATCATACTTGCGGATGCTGCTCTTACTTTTCTTGATTGCTTCCTTTACCGTTTTGGCAAACTCCACATTGGCGTAATGGCCGGGACGTGCGGCCAGGATATGACCCTGAATATGCATGCCGACAAGTGCAAAATCGCCGATGATGTCGAGAAGTTTATGGCGCGCAGGCTCGTTCTGGAAATGCAGTTTTACATTGTTCAGAATGCCTTTTTCACGTACTTGTATACTTGGTTTGTTGAAGAGTTTGGCAAGGTCATCAAGTTTCTCCTGGCTGATCTCACGGTCAACAACAACAATGGCGTTGTTAAGGTCACCGCCTTTGATGAGATTATGCTTTACAAGCGACTCCAGTTCATGTAGAAAGCAAAAAGTACGGCAGGGTGAAAACTCATTCTGGAACTCTTCGATTTTATGCAATTGAGCGTGCTGAGTTCCTAAAACCGGACTATTATAATCCACCATTACAGTGAGACGATAATCCGGACTTGGAACTGCCAGCATTTCAACATTACGAGCAGGTTCTTCAAACGATAAAACTTCTTCGAGCACATATACTTCGCGATCTGCGTTTTGCTCTACAATTCCTGCCTGCAGCAATGCAGCAATAAATGGTGCGGAGCTTCCATCCATAATCGGAACTTCCGGTCCATCTACTTCGATCATTACATTGTCGAGTTGGAGACCAACAAGCGCAGCTAAAGCATGTTCGGTAGTGTTAATTCTTGCGCCATTCTGCTCGAGCGTGGTGCCACGGGAGGTATCTACAACATTGTTGGCATCGGCATCAATCACCGGTGCGCCATCCATGTCAATACGTTTGAATTTGAACCAGTGATTTTCCGGTGCAGGTTTAAAAGTGAGGTTCACATTAATCCCGGTGTGAAGTCCTACCCCTGAAACGGTAACCGGATTTTTAATTGTTCTTTGCTTTTGATTCATGTTAATTAATCAGGACGAAGAGGAACTTAAAGCACTGATGGTTTTCTGTAGCTCCTGTATTTTTTTCTCTAGTTCAGGCAATTTGCGAAACATCACATAGCTGCGTTTGTAGTCGCTGATGTTGAAAGCCGGTGAACCCTGTACAATTTCATTGGGTGTTGTGAGACTGTTTCCGATACCTGATTGCGCAGCTATCTTGACTCCGTCTGCAATTTGAATATGTCCAACAATACCAACCTGTCCGCCGATCATACAGTTTTTACCGATTTTGGTAGATCCTGCCACTCCCGTTTGGGCTGCTATTACTGTGTTCTCGCCAATTTCAACATTGTGGGCAATCTGGATGAGGTTGTCAAGTTTAACCCCTTTGCGAATGATTGTACTTCCCAATGTTGCACGGTCGATCGTACTATTTGCACCAATCTCCACATGATCTTCAATGATCACATTGCCGATTTGTGCGACTTTCTGATAGTTGTTTTCAGAATTTGGTTGGAAGCCAAATCCATCTCCACCAATGATGACGCCTGAGTGGATGGTTACATTTTTTCCGATGATGCAATCTGAGTAAATTTTAACTCCTGCAAAAATCGTAGTGTCGTCGCCAATGACGCAGTTATCGCCAATGTAAGAATTGGGATAGAGCTTCACCCGGTTCCCGATTTTTACATCTTTCCCGATATAGGCAAAAGCACCGGCATATAATCCTTCGCCAACAGTGGCTGTGGGATCGATAAATGACATTTCTTCAATGCCTGATTTGTTTCGTCGAATGGTATTGTAAACTTCCAGAAGTTTGGCAAAGCTGGCATAGGCATTCTCTACACGAATCATGGTAGCACTCACCGGTTGTTCCGGTTGGAAATCAGCATTCGTAATCACGATGCTTGCCTGAGTGGTGTAGATGTAAGGGGTATAGGCCGGATTTGCTAAAAACGTAAGGGAGCCGGGTTCGCCTTCCTCGATTTTTGCAAGACGCGAAACCTTGACATTTGCATCGCCTTCTACAGTCCCTTGCAGTAGTTCCGCTATTTGTTGAGCAGTAAATTCCATGACAGCCCGCAAATTTAGCAATTAAGATGATGTTAAACCCGAAAAAATTCTGAATTAAATTACTTATTATCAATTAGTTCGGGCAGGACGCATATAAAATGCTTTTGAATGGGCGAAGAAAGCACGGCAACTTCCATCTGATCACTGGCTGCACTGAGTTCGGTAGAGCTGCCATCACGGTATAAAATACAGATCGGTTCCCCACTCGGATCATAGGCGGAATTTGAAATGGAGCCACGAAAAGCAAAGTATTTCGCTTCGTTGATGTTGATGTTAAAACCTTCGACAGCTTTTTCAAGATAGGGCGTTACTTCTTCCTGTAAATACGCGTCTTTTCGTAATCGTATTTTGTATAATCTCCTGTTAACCATTCCGTTGCAGAGTCGACTCAACACCGGGTCGGGATGTTCGGTCCAGGCTTTTATGGAGCAGAAAATATCATAATCGTCCAATTGGGCGTAGCGGTTCAGTAAATCCGGTTGTTGGCGGAGATCCGATTCGCTGCAGTTGTTTTGGAGGAAATAGGAGAAGGTGGGCGTTGCAAAAAGCGTTTCTCCTGCATTTACCAGTTCCTTGGCCCGCAGAAGGATATTCACCAGCAATTGCTCAGCAGAAAGCACGGTTTTATGGAGATAAACCTGCCAGTACATCAGTCGTCGGGCGACAATAAATTTCTCAATCGAATAAACTCCTTTCTCTTCAACTACGAGTTTGCCATCGTTGATGTCGAGCATTTTGATGATTCGCTGCGCACCGATTTTCCCCTCTAAAACTCCGGTGTAAAAGGAGTCGCGGTTGAGATAATCCAGACGGTCCATGTCGAGTTGACTGGAGATAAGCTGGTGGAGGAAATGTTTGGAGTATGTGCCCTTAAAAATCTGAATAGCCATAGAAAGTGCACCATTGAATTCTTCGTTCAGTCGTTCCATGAACAAGAGTGAAACCGCTTCATGACTGATTCCGGTTACTATACTATGTTCCAGCGCATGGGAGAAAGGGCTATGTCCGATATCATGGAGCAAGATGGCAATTTCAACAGCCAGTGCTTCTTCGTCGGTGATCTCATGTCCCTTGGAACGAAGCGTTTCAACTGCCTGTGTAGTCAGGTGCAAGGCACCGAGAGCATGATGGAAGCGGGTATGTAAAGCACCCGGATACACCATATGACTCAGTCCCAGCTGACGAATTCTGCGCAAACGCTGAAACCAGGGATGCTCAATAAGGTCAAAAATCAACGGGTGAGGAATCGTGATGAACCCATATACAGGGTCGTTAAATATTTTTTTCTTATTGGTGTTCAAGGCGGAGACTTTCGGACTGCGAATTTACACCTTTATCTCCATGAAACAGATATACTTGAGTGAAATTCGCTGAAGACGATCTGCCGGAGAAGTAAGATTTAAGTGCTTCTTCAGAAATAAATCACCGATTAGCTCGTTATTTGCGGCATGCCCTACTTTTGCGGAAGTTTGCAGGCAGCGAAAAAAGTAACCAAAAAGACGAATTATGGAAAAAGTGCAGATTTTATGGGCCGATGATGAAATCGATTTGTTGAAGCCACATATCATGTTTCTCGAGAATAAAGGGTATCAGGTAACTACAGCGACAAATGGCCGTGATGCGGTAGATTTTGTCAAGAGCAGAGAGTTTGATATTATTTTTCTGGATGAAAACATGCCCGGACTAAATGGTCTCGAAACTTTGGTGCAGATTAAAAATGTCCGCAGCTCCGTTCCGGTGGTAATGATCACCAAAAACGAAGAAGAAGCGATCATGGAAGAAGCGATCGGAGGAAAGATTGCCGATTATCTGATCAAACCTGTAAACCCGAATCAGATTTTGTTGTCGCTGAAAAAAAATCTCGAAGATAAACGACTCATCAGCGAGAAAACAACGCAAGGGTACCAACAACAATTTCGGCAGATCGGAATGACACTAAGTGATAAACTTAGCTGGAATGAGTGGGTAGATGTGTACAAAAAACTTGTGTATTGGGAAATTGAACTCGAGCAGTCCAAAGATCCGGGGATGTATGATATCTTATCGATGCAAAAGTCAGAGGCAAATCATTTGTTCAGCAAGTTTGTAGAGAATAATTATCTCGGCTGGTTGAAAGATCCGGAGAAAGCACCGCTTATATCCCCCAATTTAATTCGTCGTAAAGCGATACCCTTGGCTGATTCATCGGATGATCCGGTTTTCTTTATTTTGATTGATAACCTTCGCTTCGATCAATGGAAAGTAATACAGCCTGCCGTTTCAGAACTCTTCAAAATTGTGGAGGAAGATACCTATTGCAGTATTCTCCCCACAGCGACACAATATGCCAGAAATGCAATCTTCTCGGGTATGATGCCTTCTGAAATTCAAAAACGTTTCCCGGATAAATGGGTGGGTGATGATGAAGAAGAAGGCAAGAATAATAATGAGGAGTTTTTCATCAATGATCAGCTGCAACGTTTACGGAAGAATTATAAAACATCCTATACAAAGGTCACTAATCTCGATGCGGGTAAAGTGTTGGCAGAGCAGGTTTCCAACCTTTTTCAGAACAAGTTCAATGTGATCGTTTATAATTTTGTGGATATGCTTTCACATGCACGTACCGATATGCAAGTGATAAAGGAATTGGCAGAAGATGAGAAGGCGTATCGTTCTATTACCCGTTCCTGGTTTGAGCATTCTCCATTGCTTGAGACATTGCGCCGGATAGCTGAACGTCCTTGCAAAGTCATCATTACCACTGATCATGGAACCATTCGCGTAAAGGATCCATCAAAGATTGTAGGCGACAGAAACACGAATACCAACTTGCGATACAAACAAGGCAAGAACCTGAATTACGAGAAGAAGGATGTGCTGGAGATCAGAAATCCGGCAGAAGCATTTCTTCCACGGGTGAATGTGAGTACTACGTATGTGTTTACCAAGGGAGATAAGTTCTTCGCCTATCCGAATAATTTCAATTATTATGTCAATTTTTACAGGAATACCTTCCAGCATGGTGGGATATCGCCTGAAGAAATGATCATTCCGGTGATCACACTGCAAAGTAAGGTATGAAGTCCTGGTTAAGCACCGATCCGTCGGATCTTGACCAGATCGCACGGGAAATTCTTGAACAATGCGGCGCCAATAAGGTGCTTTGTTTTCATGGCGACCTCGGTGCCGGAAAGACGACCCTGATCAAGGCGATTTGTCGACAATTGGGAGTGGAGGTGGAGGTGCAGAGTCCGACTTTCTCCATTGTGAATGAGTATGAATCGGCCGGAAAAACACCTGTTTACCATTTTGATTTTTATCGGTTGAAAAGTGAGGAGGAAGCCTACGATTTAGGCTATGAAGATTATCTATTCTCGGGTTATTTTTGCTTTATCGAATGGCCTGAGAAAATTGCCGGGTTGCTGGACATGCCGAAAACGGATGTGAGCATTCTGACAATGGATAATGGCAGGCATATAAGTTTGGAAAATGGCTAAAGGAATTTCCGGAATGTCGGCGCTGGCTCAGCAAGGCATTCTGTTACCACAGGAAAGTGTACTCGAGGTAGGTAAACTTCGTCAGAATTTATTCATAGGGATCCCGCGTGAAACTTCCTTTCAGGAGAATCGCATACCGCTGGTGCCGGATGCAGTTGGCTTGTTGGTTGCGCATGGACATCAGGTGCTGGTAGAAACAGGAGCCGGAATCAATGCTAATTTCACAGATTCAGATTATAGTGAAGCCGGTGCGCAGATCGCCTATTCGCCGGATTCTGTTTTTAAAGCTGATTTGATTTTAAAGGTGGCTCCTCCTTCGTTAAAGGAATTGGAGTACATGAAAGAAAAGCAGGCGCTGATGTCGATCCTGCAGATTGGAATGCAGCAGGAGGGTTTTATTCAGCAATTGAGTACGAAGCGTGTCACAGCTTTGGCCTATGAATATCTCCGTGATGAAACGAATATCTATCCGGTTATTCAGGCGATGAGTGAAATTGTCGGAAGTACAGTGATTCTGATCGCATCTGAATTATTGAGCAACACCTCCGGTGGTAAAGGTGAACTGTTAGGTGGAGTGCCCGGGATTCCGCCAACGGAAGTTGTGATTATTGGTGCAGGTACTGTTAGTGAGTATGCAGCCCGTGCAGCAATGGGTCTGGGAGCCAATGTGAAAATTTTCGATACTTCAGTGTATAAACTTCGTCGTATTCAAAGAAATCTGGGAAGCCGTGTTCATACTTCAGTGATTAGTCCGGCTGCTTTATTAAAGGCTTTGAAAACATGCGACGTGGCTATCGGTGCAATTCTTTCTAAAGAAGGTCGTTCGCCGATCATTGTGACGGAAGAAATGGTGTCGGAAATGCGGTTTGGCTCAGTGGTGATCGATGTAAGTATTGATCAGGGTGGATGTTTTGAAACATCAGAAGTAACGAACCATTCTGATCCGGTATTCAGAAAATATGGTGTGGTGCATTATTGTGTACCTAACATTGCAAGTCGTGTTGCACGGACAGCCTCTTATGCATTGAGTAATATTTTCACACCGATACTCCTGAATATGGGTGAAGAAGGTGGTATTGATGCGTTGCTTTGGAAAGATAGTCATGTGCGTAGTGCAGCCTATTTGTATAAAGGCGGTGTGACAAATCGCTTTGTGGCAGATTATTGTAAGTTGCCATACCGCGATCTGAACTTGTTAATGGCAACCCGGATTTAATTCATACCAATCTGAATAAAATAGAAGGCTGTCCGCAACGACGGCCTTTTTTTTATTGTTCATGTTTGTGATTCCGATGCGTTGTTATGACTTGAGTTCGGATACGTTAAATGAAATTG
>JBIIRF010000104.1:0-7290 GCA_044341715.1 Bacteroidia bacterium
GCAAAAACTGTTGATGCACTGATGAAGCTGGAGCTTCCAAGTGGAGTAGAAGTGGAGATCAAGGTTTAGGGATAACCGGAATCTCTTAAGAAAGCGTTCTTTACATATTATCCGAATTAAAATTAAAACAGGAATGACCTGTAAAAAGGTGTCCTGTATATCAAATATCATTAAGACCAAAACAACTAACAATAGTTAAGATGGCAAGCATCATCGGAAAAAAGGTTGGCATGACCAGCATCTTCGATGCAGAAGGGAACAACATCCCCTGCACCGTAGTTGAAGCCGGCCCATGTGTTGTAACACATGTGAAAACGGTTGAATCTGACGGATATGCATCCGTTCAGCTCGCGTTTAGTGAGAAAAAAGAAAAACATACTACCCAGGCTATGCTTGGGCATTTTAAAAAGGCAAATACCACGCCTAAGCGTAAGGTTATGGAATTCCGTGACTTTGAGCTGGACATCCAATTGGGTGATGTGGTAAAATGCGATATTTTCCAGGAAGGCGATTTTTGTGAAGTAGTAGGTACTTCCAAGGGTAAAGGTTTTCAGGGTGTAGTAAAGCGTCACAATTTTGGTGGTGTGGGTGGATCTACACACGGTCAGCACGATCGTCAACGCGCTCCGGGATCACTGGGTGCATCTTCATGGCCTTCACGTGTAATGAAAGGAATGCGCATGGCCGGCCATCAGGGCGACGTACGCGTTAAACTCCAAAATCTTCAGGTAGTGAAAGTATTGCCGGAACAGAACCTTTTGTTGATCAAAGGTGCGATTCCCGGACATAAAGGATCATTTGTAACGGTGACTAAATAATCATGGAAGTATCAGTATATAATCTCTCAGGAAAAGAGACAGGTCGTAAAGCGAACCTGAACGATGAGATCTTTGGCATCGCGCCGAATGATCACGCCATCTATCTCGATGTGAAGCAATTCCTCGCAAACAAACGCCAGGGTACTCATAAATCAAAAGAGCGTAACGAAGTTTCCGGTACAACCAAGAAATTGAAGCGCCAGAAAGGTACCGGTGGTGCCCGTGCGGGTTCAATGAAAAGCCCGGTGTTCGTTGGTGGAGGCCGTATTTTCGGACCACGTCCACGTACATACTCTTTCAGCCTTAACAAGAAGCTGAAGCGTTTGGCTCGTATTTCTGCACTGGCTTATAAAGCTCAGGCAAACAATATCATGATCCTTGAAGACTTCAATTTCGACCATCCGAAGACAAAACAGATGTCCGAACTTGTAAAGAATTTGAAGGTAGCGGATAAAAAAACCTTAGTGGTTCTGTCTCAATCAAATAAAAACGTATATTTGTCGTCCCGAAATTTGGAGCGCAGCAAAGTCGTAACTGCTTCTGACTTAAACACTTACGATATTGTGCATGCGCAGAATATCATTGTAACAGAGAGCTCGCTGCCGATTATCGAAAGCACCCTGCTGAAATAATAAACAGCCCGGGAAGAAAAATTAACCTGTAAAGGATTGATTTTCACCCGAGTTGACAGTCAAAATTAAACTAAGTGCATAGGCACGATAAACCTATAGAGTAATAAAATGGATATCCTGAAGAAACCGGTCGTTACCGAAAAGATGAACCGGATTACAGAAAAGCAACCGCGCTACGGATTCATCGTCGACAAGCGTTCCAATAAATTGGAAATCAGAAAGGCGGTTGAAGCGATGTATGGTGTAACTGTTGAATCAGTGAACACGATGATTTATCGCGGTAAATCAAAGTCACGCGGAACGAAGAACGGATTTGTATCCGGTCAGCGTCCGAACATCAAAAAAGCGATTGTTACCTTGAAGAAAGGGGACATGATTGACTTCTTCAGTAATATCTAATTAAGGCAAGAAAAGAGCAATGGGTACTAAGAAAATCCGTCCGATGACTCCGGGTCAGCGTCACCTGATCCGCAACGATTATTCGGAAATTACAGCGAGTGAACCAGAAAAGTCACTGATTGTTTCCTTAAAGCGTTCCGGTGGTCGTAACAATACCGGTAAAATGACAATGCGTTACATTGGTGGAGGACACCGTAAGTTGTATCGTATTATTGATTTCAAACGTGATAAATTCAATGTTCCTGCAACAGTAGAAACAGTTGAATATGATCCTAACCGTACCTGCTTTATTTCCCTGGTGAAATACAGTGACGGAGAGAAAAGATATATCCTCGCACCTAACGGAATTAAAGTTGGACAAACTATCGCTTCAGGCGAAGGAGTTGCTCCGGAGGTTGGAAATGCGATGGCTTTGAAAGATATTCCATTAGGTACAACTGTGCATAACATCGAAATGCGTCCTGGTCAGGGTGGTAAAATTGCCCGCAGCGCAGGTACATATGCACAATTAGCTGCACGTGAAGATCGCTATGCAGTATTAAAAATGCCATCTGGTGAAACACGTAAAGTGCTTGTAACATGTATGGCTACTATCGGTTCAATTTCTAATCCTGATCATGATAAGCAGAGCTTCGGTAAAGCAGGTCGTGTTCGTTGGAAAGGACGTCGTCCACGTGTACGTGGTGTGGCAATGAACCCGGTTGATCACCCAATGGGTGGAGGTGAAGGACGTGCGTCAGGTGGACACCCACGCTCACGTAAGGGCCTCATCGCTAAAGGTTACAAAACACGTAAGAAAAGCAATCCGACGAACAAGTACATTCTCGAGCGTCGTAAGAAATAATTGTTAACAGGATTCTGAAGCAAGAAACAACATGAGTCGTTCGCTTAAAAAAGGGCCGTTTATCGATTACAAACTTGAGCAAAAAGTGCTTGAGATGAATGACGGCAAAAAGAAAGCTACCATCAAGACATGGTCGCGCAGGTCAATGATTTCTCCTGATTTCGTTGGTAACACATTCGCAGTACACAATGGGAATAAATTCATTCCGGTGTATGTGACAGAAAATATGGTTGGACATAAACTTGGTGAATTCGCACCCACTCGTACTTTCAGGGGGCATGCCGGTAGTAAAGACAAAGGATCTAAATAATCATGGGAGCCAGAAAACGTAACGTCGCAACTCAGCGCAAAGCTGCACAGAAAGAAGTAGCTGTTGCCAAACTGAATGATTGTCCGACTTCACCACGCAAAATGCGTCTGGTAGCCGACATGATTCGCGGAAAAAGAGTAGACATGGCATTAGCTATGCTTCGTCTGAGCACGAAGGAAGCAGCCGGTCGTCTGGAAAAGCTTTTACTTTCTGCACTTGCCAACTGGCAGTCGAAGAATGAAGGAAGCCGTATCGAAGACCAGGAATTGATAGTGAAAGCTATTAATGTTGACGCAGGTCGTATGTTGAAGCGTCTTCGTCCTGCTCCGCAGGGTCGTGGATATCGTGTCCGCAAACGTTCAAATCACGTAACAATCATCGTAGACAGCAAAAATGCTGTTGCTACAGAAAATAATTCCGCTAACTAAGAACAAGCAATGGGACAAAAGGCTAACCCGATTGGTAATCGTTTAGGTATCATCCGTGGATGGGATTCTAACTGGTACGGAGGAAAAAATTACTCCGACAAACTGGTTGAAGACGAAAAGATCCGCAAATATCTGCTTGCTCGTCTTTCTAAAGGCGGCGTGTCACGTATCGTTATTGAGCGTACACTCAAGTTAATCACAGTAACTATTCATACTGCTCGTCCGGGTATCGTAATTGGTAAAGGCGGAGCAGAAGTGGATAAACTGAAAGAAGAAGTAAAGAAACTGACTCGTAAAGAAGTTCAGATCAATATCTACGAAATTAAGCGTCCGGAACTCGATGCGCAGCTGGTAGCAGATGGTATTGCCCGTCAGCTCGAAGCAAGGATTTCTTTCCGTCGTGCCATGAAGCAATCAATCGCATCAACAATGCGTATGGGAGCTGAAGGTATCAAGATCACCTGTTCAGGTCGATTAGGTGGAGCAGAGATTGCGCGTACCGAGCAGTACAAAGAAGGACGTGTTCCACTGCATACATTCCGTGCGGATATCGACTATGCATTGTCTGAGGCATTGACAACTTATGGTATCATTGGTATCAAAGTTTGGATCTGCAAAGGAGAAGTATATGGTAAGCGTGATTTATCTCCGAACATCGGAGTAGCGAGCACGCCAAAGCCAGGATCTGGTGGTGGAAATGATCGCCGTGATCGTGGAGAAAGAGGTGATCGTAATGATCGCGGAGGTCGCGGAGGACGTGGCGGACGTGGTGGAAACAGCGGAAGATCACAAAAAGATTAATAATTAGTAAAGGACGAACACAAGATAAAGCAGCTGAAACATGTTACAGCCGAAAAAGACTAAGTTCCGTAAGCAGCACAAAATGGTGCCAAGTGGTACTGCCACCCGTGGTACATCACTTGCCTTCGGTACTTTTGGAATAAAATCCCTCGAAACCTGTTGGATTACATCACGCCAGATTGAGGCGGCTCGTGTGGCGGTAACTCGTTACATGAAGCGTGAAGGACAGATATGGATCCGTATTTTCCCTGACAAACCAATTACCCGCAAGCCTTTAGAGGTACGTATGGGTAAAGGTAAAGGAGCACCTGAATTCTGGGTAGCTACAGTGAAACCGGGTACAGTGATCTTCGAAGCAGAAGGTGTAAACCTTGAAATCGCGAAAGAAGCACTTCGTCTCGCAGCCCAAAAATTACCGGTTACTACAAAATTTGTAGTCCGTCCAGATTATCAAGAATAATATCAAAGATTTACCATGAAACAGTCCATCGTTAAGGACCTTACAACGGATGAAGTCCGTGAAAAGATCAGAGATGAGCGCGCCAGCTACATCAAGATGAAGATGGCACACGCCGTGTCTCCGATCGAAAACCCTATGAAGCTTCGTGCCGGCCGTCGTGCTATTGCGCGTCTGGAGACCGAACTTCGTAAACGTATGACTCAAACCCCAGCTGCCGAATAATCATCATGGAAGAAAGAGCACTTCGTAAAGAACGTATCGGAATTGTATCCGGTACCAAAATGAACAAATCCATCGTGGTTTCAGTGGAAGCACGTGAGAAGCACCCGATGTATGGTAAGTTCATCAAGAAGACCAAGAAGTTCATGGCGCACGACGAGAAAAACGAGTGCGGTGTGGGTGATACAGTTAAAATTATGGAAACCCGTCCGATGAGCAAGTTGAAGCGTTGGAGACTGGTGGAAATCATAGAAAAAGCGAAATAATCTGTATCCTTCCCTATATGGGGGAGAGACATTCATTAACGAGAGAAAATGATACAGCAAGAGTCAAGGCTCGTAGTAGCCGATAATAGTGGTGCCAAAGAGGTACTTTGCATCCGCGTGCTTGGAGGAACAGCGAAGCGTTATGCTTCATTGGGCGACAAAATTGTTGTCACAGTGAAGAATGCGCTCCCATCCGGCAACATCAAAAAAGGTACGGTTTCCAAAGCCGTTGTAGTGCGCGTAAGCAAGGAAGTACGTCGTGATGACGGTTCCTACATCCGCTTCGATGATAACGCAGTTGTACTGCTGAATAATCAGGATGAGATGCGCGGTACACGTATCTTCGGACCAGTAGCCCGCGAATTGCGCGAGAAAGCATTTATGAAGATTGTATCCTTAGCCCCGGAGGTGCTCTAAGAAATGGAACGTAAAAAGAACAAACAACCCAAACTCCATGTCCGCAAAGGTGACCTTGTGAAGGTGATCAGTGGAGACTCCAAAGGTCAGCAAGGTAAAGTGCTGGAAGTAATTGCAGCAAACCAGGTGGCCATCGTTGAGAAAGTAAACATGGTTTCGAAGCATACTCGTCCGAACGCGCAGAATACCCAGGGTGGTATTGTGAAGCAGGAGGCTCCGGTACGTATCTCGAAGCTGATGGTGATAGATCCTGCAACAGGTAAGCCGGGCCGCGTTGGACGCCGCCTTGAAGATGGCAAACTGGTGCGTTATGTAAAAACTAAGAAATAACAGGGGGAGGTATAGATATGAATTACGAACCACGCCTGAAAACGAAGTACCGCAATGAGGTTGCGAAATCTCTCCGCGATAAGTTTCAGTATAAAAGTATTATGCAGGTGCCGCGCCTGACAAAGATCTGTATCAACCAGGGTTTGGGAGATGCTGTGTCTGATAAGAAAATTATCGAGTCGGCCCTGAATGAAATGACCACGATTACCGGTCAGAAAGCAGTGGCAACCAAGTCACGCAAAGACATTTCAAACTTCAAACTCCGTGCAGGAGTGCCGATCGGCGCACGCGTTACATTGCGTGGAGATCGTATGTACGAATTCCTTGATCGTTTGATTGCTGTTGCTCTGCCACGTATCCGTGATTTCCGCGGTGTAAACGATAAAGGTTTTGATGGACGTGGTAACTACACACTGGGTGTTACCGAGCAGATCATCTTCCCTGAAATCGATATCGATAAGGTAAATAAAATCCAGGGTATGGATATCACTTTCGTTACTACAGCAACGAAGGATAACGAAGCCATGGAACTTTTAAAAGAATTCGGAATTCCTTTCAAGAACCAAACTAAATAATCTTTCGAACGATGTCAAAAGAATCGATCAAAGCGCGCGAACTTAAGCGCATCCGTCTGGTGGAAAAGTATGCTGAGAAACGTCAGCAACTTAAAGAAGCAGGTGACTATGTTGGACTGCAAAAGCTGCCAAAGAACTCCTGCCCGGTACGCGTTCGTAACCGTTGTAAACTTACCGGCCGTCCACGCGGATATATCCGTCAGTTTGGAATCTCACGTGTGATGTTCCGTAAACTGGCCCTTGAAGGAAAAATTGCCGGCGTAACAAAATCAAGCTGGTAATCCCGAATCAAATCAATTATTCAAAAAGAATCAACTAGTCCATGTATACCGATCCAATAGCAGATTATTTAACCCGGATACGTAATGCGGTAAAAGCAAATCACCGTGTTGTGGAAGTACCTGCGTCAAACATGAAGAAGGAAATGACCAAAATCCTCTTCGACAAAGGATACATTTCGAATTATAAATTCGAAGAAACGGATAATAAGCAGGGTAATATCAAAATCGCGCTTAAGTACAATGCTTCTACCAAGTTACCGGCAATCACGGCTATCCGTCGTATTTCCAAACCTGGTCTGCGTAAGTATGTAAAAGCGGATCGTATTCCTCGCGTTATCAACGGCCTTGGTATTGCCATCGTATCTACTTCACACGGATTGATGACAGACAAAGAAGCTCGTCAGCTGAATGTAGGTGGAGAAGTAATCTGTTTCGTGTATTAAAATTTAAAAAAAATTACGTCGAGAAAATGTCACGCGTAGGAAAAAACCCGATCAATATTCCAAGTGG
>JBIIRF010000105.1:0-7277 GCA_044341715.1 Bacteroidia bacterium
ATGAAATATGTCATGGTGAAAATAAAGGAAATCTACTTTCAAACGAAAATAGCGGCCAAATTATTACGGCTCACTACCAATCATTTCCGAATTATAAAACCAGTATTTCAGCAGGTGACCACCACAATTCTCCCCTGCTAACTACCCGAGAACTCCCCGAAAACGTTACGCAACGTATCGGAAATCTCACCGAGTGTAGCATAAGCTTCTACCGAGGAAAGAATCGAAGGCATGAGGTTAGAGCCATCCTTCGCCGCCGAATCCAGGGCAGCCAGACAACGCGAAACCTCTGCTTGATCTCTTCTTGCTTTCACTGCATTGATTTTATCGGTCTGCACTTTACGGATGCTATCATCCACCATAAAAATATCATCGAAAGGAGGCTCCTTCATGGTGAATTTATTTACACCAACGATCACCTTCTCTCCCGACTCAATATCCTTCTGATACGCATACGCCGAATCCGCAATTTCTTTCTGAATAAAACCTTGTTCAATAGCCGCAACTGCACCACCCATCGCGTCGATGCGATCGATATACTCCTGTGCTTTGCGCTCCATTTCATCCGTCAGCCACTCGACATAATAACTACCACCGAGCGGATCAACCGTTTGCACTACTCCACTTTCATGCGCCACGATTTGCTGCGTACGCAATGCAATACGAGCAGCTTCCTCTGTAGGCAATGCCAGCGCCTCATCAAAACCATTGGTATGCAACGACTGTGTACCACCCATCACTGCAGCCAATGCCTGAACAGTCACACGAATGATATTGTTATGTGGTTGCTGAGCGGTCAATGTAGAACCACCGGTCTGGGTATGAAAACGCAGCATTTGCGCACGCGGATCGGTAGCACCCAGGTCCTTCGTTATCTTCGCCCACATACGACGCGCCGCTCTGAACTTCGCCACCTCTTCGAAGAGATTATTGTGCGCATTGAAGAAAAACGAAATACGTTTCGCAAAAACATTTATATCCAATCCCTGATCAATCGCCGCCTGGAGATATGCTTTCCCATCTGCCAAGGTAAACGCCAGTTCCTGCACCGCATTTGCTCCTGCCTCACGAATATGATAACCGGAAACAGAGATCGTATTCCACTTCGGTAACTCCTTTGCGCAGTAAGCAAAAATATCAGTGATGATCCGCATACTTGGTTTCGGAGGGTAGATGTACGTCCCCCGCGCTGCATATTCTTTCAGGATATCATTCTGAATCGTACCGGAAATATTCTGCAGATTCGCTCCTTGTTTTTTCGCCAGCGCCATATACATACACAACAACGAAGAAGCAGTAGCATTGATCGTCATTGAAGTAGTAATTTTCTCCAACTCTATACCCTGAAAAAGGATCTCCATATCGGCCAATGAATCGATCGCCACGCCGGCCTTACCCACTTCTCCCTCTGAAAGCGCATGATCGGAATCGTACCCGATTTGCGTAGGAAGGTCAAATGCTACTGAAAGTCCGGTAGTACCTTGTTTCAGCAGATAATGGTATCGTTCATTGCTCTCCTCCGCAGTAGAGAAGCCGGCATACTGACGCATCGTCCATAATTTACCGCGATACATATCCGGCTGGACACCGCGCGTAAACGGAAACGTGCCTGCATCTTCCTTCAGATCAACAGGCGTAGAATAGATACGATCGATTTCGATGCCTGAATCGGTAGAGATTGCAGGTTTATTGGTAGTTGATGATGCCATTTGCTGTGAACTTTTTAGAATAACTGCCCCACTTCTCCTTTCAAAATATTTATCGCCCGCTGCGTCGGAAATTCTTCCTTCTCCAGCATCGCATCAAATATTTTCTTACTCAGCTGATACGCCGGCGCCTCGGGATCCAAAGCCGAAGCTGCCACATTCACCTGACGCGCCACTTCTTCCTTTGCATTGCGGATGACGGTCCATAGAGGTGCTGAAATATAAATCTGCTGCGCATAATTATGTTCAAACTCCGACCGAATCACTTCCAGGAGTCGCTGCTGAAACTCCATCACCGTCATTCCAGGTTCATACTGATTCAGCAACATCACATTCGGTGAAATTCTTTCGAGGTAGATACTCAATCGCTCATATGCCTGCAAACGTAGCGGCATCAGTTCCCGTTGCTGAGCACTGCGCATCTCCAACATTTTCAATGCTGTTTCACGACCCAAAAATTTCCTGATCAGAAACCAGGCCGTCCCGAAAACCAACAGCGACGGCGCCAGAAAGAACAGAAAGTCAATAATTCCCTTCGAAGTATCCATAATGAATGTTTGCGCAAATATCGGAATTTTAAGCACGGGAGAACTTCCTGAAAAAGCCTGACAAGACCGGAACGCCACAAGTCAAAAAATCATCCGGACCACACTACCCGACCAAACTCATCGCTTTTCCCCTCATCCGAAAGCCCGAATTATGGTTAAAAAGCTGATTATCCGACAATTCCGTGCAAAACCTTTTTGGTTAGTTTTGCGTTTCAAATTTCTGATGCAAACCGCAATGAACAACTTATCGAAACGTGTCAACCAACTGGAAGAATCTGCAACCATTGCCATGGCACGTTTGAGCAGGGAATTAAAGGAACAAGGACATGATATTATCAGCCTCAGTTTAGGCGAACCTGATTTCATAACGCCCGAGGATATCCGAAATGCCGGAAAGCAGGCGATTGACGAAGGCTTCACGCACTATCCTCCCATTTCGGGATATCCTGATTTACGCAAAGCAATCAGTGAAAAGTTCAAGCGCGAAAACAACCTGAATTACAAACCCGAGCAGATTGTTGTTTCCACCGGAGCCAAGCAGAGTATCGCCAATGTGGTATTTAGTCTGGTAGATCCGGGAGATGAAGTCATCATTCCGGCGCCTTACTGGGTCAGTTACGGACAGATTGTACAGTTAGCAGAAGGCCATCCGGTGATTTTACCAACTACCATCGAAACCGATTTCAAGCCAACGGTAGCACAAATCAAGGCAGCTATCACACCTAAAACGAAGCTCTTTATTTTCTCCAGTCCCTGTAATCCAACCGGGACCATGTTCACCCGCGACGAATTAAAAGAACTCGCACAACTCTTCAAAGACTATCCCGGCATCTGGATTTTATCCGACGAGATCTACGAACACATCAACTTCGACGGAGAACACGAAAGCATTGCACAATTTGAAGAAGTACACGACCGTGTCATCATCGTCAACGGAGTATCGAAAGGATATGCCATGACCGGCTGGAGGATAGGCTTCATCGGAGCACCGTTAGAAGTAGCCAAAGCCTGCGACAAGATGCAAGGCCAATTCACCTCAGCAGCCAGCTCCATCGCCCAGAAAGCAGCCGTAAAAGCCGTTTCCACCGACTGGCAGACCTACGCCTACATGCGCGAATCATTTCAGCGACGCCGCGATTTAGTTTTAGGACTCATGAAAGACATTCCAGGCTGGAAATTCAACAAACCTGCAGGCGCATTTTATGTATTTCCGGATGTCACCTATTTCTTCGGAAAATCAGCCGAAGGCATCACTATAAAAAACGCCACAGACCTTTGCATGTACCTTCTTCAAGACGCAAAAGTAAGTTGTGTAACGGGGGAAGCATTCGGCGACAACAATTGCATACGATTATCCTTTGCGACATCGGATGATGTATTGATTGAAGCGATGCGGAGATTGAAAGAGAGTTTAGGGAAATTGAAATAAGTTACTAAGTTTAAAAAAGTTTCTTGGTTTCTAAGTTTAAAAAAGTTTCTTGGTTTCTAAGTTTAAAAAAGTTTCTTGGTTTCTTGGTTTCTTGGTTTTTGGGTTTACAGGTTTATAGATTATAGATTTCTAAGTTATTGGATTAAGAATACACCGGATATTAGTTGAGACCAATTAAACATCCATGAAAATCCGAGTTTCATCCTCTAAATCTGTGTTCCAATCTGGGATTGAGTTAAGTTGCTCGCAGAGGCGCTAATCCCGATAGCTATCGGGAGCAGAGGGATGCGCAGAGATGCTGATCTCGATAGCTACCTTTAGCAGAAATGCAATTTAGAAAAGTAGCAAGTAACGTATTGCGTCACAAAAAAACTAACACAAGAATCATAGTACTAAATCTTTTTTCTAAACCGGAAAGTAGATCCGCGACAATTTAGATTTTCCGTTTCATCCGCGTTCCCTTTAAACTCTCGATGCATAATCAGGTGAAGTAAAATAAAAGGGGTTTTCAATAAGAGTTTAGGTTTTTACCACGGAGGCACCAAGGGCACGGAGAGGCACGGAGGTTTTTGGGGGTATATATTTTCAAGAAATTAAGGCCCGGTTCATGAAAGATGCTGATTGCATATTCTTGGAATGTAGTTACAGATTTGTTTTAATATATTGATTTCCACACCATTGCATTTTAGTATATTTTATTGTGAGACAGTAATTTGAAAGAGTTTTACGTGGGCATTACGAGGGGATTCACTACCTTTGCGCCTCTGAAAAAATTGAACTGAATTGAGCCCGTTTTCATCGGTACAGGAGTTGTTTGACGCATTTAATCATCTGAAAGTCATGGTGATTGGAGATGTGATGGTTGACGCATATCTCTGGGGCAAGGTGGACAGGATATCGCCTGAAGCACCGGTTCCAATTGTGGCGGTACATAAACGGGAAAGTCGGTTGGGAGGTGCTGCAAACGTAGCAATCAACCTGCAGGCTATGGGCGCACAGCCTTATCTATGTTCAGTCATCGGAACGGATCGATCGGGCGACGAGTTAATTGGTCTGATGAACGAGTTACGCATGAACACCGAGGGAATGATTCAATCGGAGGCGAGGGTAACTACAGTAAAGACCAGAGTAATTGGCAATAATCACCAATTGCTGCGTGTTGATGATGAGATTATCGATGATATCAATGCCAGAGAAAGTGCTGAGCTGCTCGTAAAAATCACTACACTACTCGACCAGGTGCGTCCGGCGGTGGTTATATTTGAAGATTACGACAAAGGTGTACTACATCCTGAGCTGATACAGTCGGTAATTTCTGCCTGCAAACAACGGGGCATTCCCACAGCAGTAGATCCCAAGAAGAAAAACTTTATGGCCTACTCCGGTGTTAACCTTTTCAAACCTAATCTGGCCGAGTTAAAAGCCGGATTAAAGATCGACATCGACAAAACACAAGCCGACAAACTGCAACAAAGTACAGCATCGTTTCAACAGCAACACGCCATTGAAACACTCATGGTAACGTTATCAGAAGCCGGTGTATATTACTCGAAGAACGGAGAACACGCCATTATTCCTGCACATATCCGCAACATCAGTGATGTATCGGGAGCGGGAGATACGGTGATCAGTGTAGCGGCATTATGTCTCGCACTCGGACTACGCCCCCGCACCATGGCCGCTTTGGCGAATCTGGCCGGAGGACTTGTATGTGAAAAAGTAGGTGTTGTACCGATTAATAAATTGCAATTACAGGAAGAAGCTTCCAACTTAAGTCTATGACGGTAATCCCTCAACGTTATAAAGGTACCAGCAAACGCGAGCGCGTGGAAGAGATGTTTGACAGCATCGCCACCCGTTACGATCTGCTCAACCGTGTTTTATCAGGAGGTATCGACAAAAGCTGGAGGAAGAAAGCCATTCAACAGCTGGCAGAGTTACAGCCAGAACGTATTCTCGACATCGCCACGGGCACAGCAGATCTTGCTATCGAGAGCATGCGATTAAAGCCAAAAGAAATCATCGGCGTTGATATTTCCAACCGCATGTTAGACATTGGCCGCCACAAAATCATGGCCAAAGGATATCAGGGCATTATCCGCCTCGAGCAGGGAGATTCTGAATCACTTCAGTTTCCTGACGGACATTTTGACGCCATCACCGTTGCATTCGGCGTAAGGAATTTCGAAAATCTCGAAAAAGGATTAAAAGAAATGCACAGAGTACTGCGTCCGGGAGGAATGGCGGTTATTCTCGAATTCTCACAGCCCACGCGTTTTCCGGTAAAGCAGTTTTATAATTTTTACTCCTTCAAAGTAATGCCACGTATCGGACAACTCATCTCCAAAGAGCGATCTGCCTACGAATACCTTCCGGAATCTGTCTCCGCCTTCCCATACGGCAAAAAATTCAGTGAAATACTTACAAAAACCGGATTCAGCAATACTAAATGCATCCCACTCACGTTTGGTATAGCCAGTATCTACACCGCTGTAAAATGAAACGACTCACGTTTTTACTCCTCTGTTTCTTTCTGCTCAGCGGAACAGGCGAGTTGTATGCTCAGCGCATCAAGGTACGCAATCTCGAAAAGTACGACAAGCAATGGATCCACTTCGGATTTCTGCTTGGCACCAACACCACTGATTTCCGTGTTACACGTGCCGACAACTTTTACCGCTCCGACAGTGTAATGACCCTCGAAGCAGATGGAAAAGCAGGATTCAATTTAGGAATCATTGCGAATCTTCACCTCGGCAATAATTTCGATTTACGTTTTGTACCAGACCTGGCATTTTCACAACGCGACCTCATGTACAAGATGACTACCAAGATCGGCGCCAGTGATATTGTCATCAAAAAAGTGGAATCCACGTTTCTTGAATTTCCACTCGAATTAAAATTCAAATCGAACCGTGTGAACAACTACCGCTTTTATGTAACAGGCGGATTCAAATACATGATCGATCTTGTATCACAGGCCAAAGTAGAGAACGACGAAGAACTGATAAAACTCAACCGGAACGACTATGGCTATTCCATCGGCGTTGGAATGGACCTCTACCTGCCACTATTCAAGTTCGCTCCGGAGATAAAAATGTTCCAGGGCATACCGAATGTACTTGCAGCAGATGGAACAACTTACTCCAGCAGCATCAAAGCCCTTCGTTCACGCATTTTCACCTTCTCCCTCACTTTCGAATAAACGCTGACCAAAGCAACAACATCCATTCACCCACATGACTCAACGGTTCGAGCTTGTGTTGCTGCCGGAAGAGGCGGCCCGCGAGCAGGAATACAAAACGTTTCTTTCACGACAAACTGGAATTCCGGAATCAGAAATTCGTGATTTCCGACTCGAGAAACGTTCCATTGATGCCAGATCAAGACAGGTAAAAGTCCGGATGTTTTTCACCCTTTCTACCGGTGATGCCTTACCGAAAACATCGTTAGAAGTCCGGGAATACAAAAACGTAGAAAACGCAACGCCGGTACTTGTCATTGGCGCCGGACCAGCAGGACTATTCGCCGCCATCCTCCTCATCGAACTTGGATACAAACCTATCATTGTAGAACGAGGTAAAGATGTCCGCA
>JBIIRF010000106.1:0-7255 GCA_044341715.1 Bacteroidia bacterium
CTGAACGACTCGAAAAACAATTTCGGCTTCTCCAAAACAACCCAACAATCGGAGTAGTTTCCTGCCAGACCTCCGGCATACCGATTACACAACAGTCAGCAGGCATCGACAATTATATTCAATGGCAAAACAGTATAATTACACCTGAATCGCATTACACCAACCGGTTTATTGAATCACCCATTGCCCACCCGACCGTTGTATTCCGGAAATCCATTTACGAACAACATGGTGGCTACTCAACTATGGGCATACCGGAAGACTACGATCTCTGGCTGCAATGGATGTCGAAAGGCATACGGTTTCAAAAGATTCCTGAAGTGCTTTTATACTGGCGAGATCATCCCGACCGGCTTACCCGCACATCTGCCGACTACGCTCTTCATCAATTCACCCAGGTAAAAGCAGGCTATTTTAAACAATGGCTATCCAAAAAAGGAATACAAAAACGGGTGATTGTATGCGGTGCCGGTCCGGAAGCCCGTAAAAAGGCAGCCATTTTTGAAGCAGCTGGCATCGACATTGCAGGCTTCAGCGATCTGGTCAAGAGGGAAATTCCCGGCAAAGTATTCCTTCCTGAAACCGAGATACAAGCCGGGAGTCAGTGGTATTTTCTGAGTTTGTTAGCCGGCAGAGGGAAATCCACCGAGATGGATGCATTCCTCCGAAACCGAGGACTAATACCCGGAAAAGACTACACCATCGCCGCCTGAGTTCATCAACAGCCGATGTGAATAATCTTCAAAAACTATTTCCCGAAAGGAAACGTATACGGGTTACTTTTGATCCTATTCATGAAACGCACCCTCCTCCTGCTCTGTTTCCTGCTGTCGGCTGTTCAATCCAACAGTCAGAACAGATTTTTCCAATATGGATTTATCACAGGAGCATCTTCCGTGAACCTTTACGGTAACCCATACATCGAAGCATTTCTCGAACCCGAATGGCGAATTACAGGAGGTCCTGCCGTTTATTATCCCCTCAGCCGACACTTTAGCATCAAATCCAATTTATTCTTTGAATCAAAAGGAGCCGGTGGTATTATGCCTTTATTCGATAAAGACGGAGAACCGCTCGGGATCTTCAATACAAAAGTGAAATACCAATACCTGACAGTCCCCTTACTCTTTGACTATTACTTCGGCAATCGGCTCAAAGGAAATTTCACCATGGGACCCTGGGCCGGATTATTACTCAGTCAGAAAACCACTTTTACCGAACCAGTTTCCGGAGAAGTCATCGAAAACAAGGGGACAACGAGTTATATTCCCTGGGATGGCGGAATTGTGCTCGGTGCTGGTCTTCGCTACGGACTAAACAAACGAATTACATTTAGTCTGGATGGAAGATTTGATATCGGTATGACCAACATCGTCTCGATTCCGGTGTTAAGCAGTCTCACGATTTACACACTTTCATCAAAGATTCTTGTTGGCGTTTACTACACACCGGGCTACAATGCCGGCAAAGTCAGAAATATTCCCGGCAACTAGATCGATTTATTTTTCATCAGGAGAGAAGAATCCCCGAAACTTAGAAACCGAAAATTATTTTCCAGGGCATACGAATATATTTTACGCCAGTCATCACCTACCAGAGCCGCCACCAGCAACAGGAGTGTACTATCAGGCTGATGAAAATTCGTTATTAGTCCATCAAGCATTCTGAATGTATATCCCGGAGCAATGATGATTTCCGTAAAAGCAGTCAGCTCCTCCATATCTGCATTTTCCAGATACAACAACACTGCCCTTACAGCATCCAGCGGAGACAGCATTTCACCAGGAATTATCTCATAAGGCTGCCATTGTGATACCACTAACGTCGATGCAGAACTGATATTTTTCGCCAACGCACAACCCAGCCAATAGATACTTTCCAGTGTCCGCACGGCTGTAGTTCCAACTGCCACTACTGTATCTCCCTTCTCCAACTGCGATGCCAGCTCCTCCAATGCTAATTTCTTCACCTGAATGCGCTCAGAATGCATTTTATGCTCTCCAATCCGCTCTGACTTCACCGGCTTAAAAGTACCCGCCCCAACATGCAAGGTCAGGCGCAACAACGATCTACCAGAAGCCGCAATTTGCGACATTAAATCAGTAGTAAAGTGGAGTCCGGCTGTCGGAGCCGCCACAGAACCTTCCTGCTCCGCATAAACCGTATTATAACGTATTTCATCCCCTTCCTCCGCATCGCGGTTCAGATAAGGAGGAATCGGCAACTCCCCACAACATTCCATCACCTCTGCAAACGAATAGTTCTTATTCGACCAGGAAAACTCCACCTCCAGTCCATCCACTGACTGACTCTTTTTGGTAGCGAACAACGTACAATAACCCTTGCTGCCCGAAAAAGTTTTCTCCAGTGAGTCCTCCTTCCATTTTTTCAGGTTACCTACCATACAAATCCACGAAACCGGATCATACGAAGCAAAAACCAGCTCAGGAGAAAGGTGATTAGCGGGTTCCAGACAAAAACACTCAATGAGCGCTCCTGAAGGCCTTCGAAAAAGCATCCTTGCATGAATCACCCTGGTATCATTAAACACCAACATCGCCCCGGAAGGAAGGAAATTACCCAACTGACGAAAAACATCATGAGAAATCTGTCCCCAGGAATACACCAATAACAACGAAGCATCCCTTTGCTCCAACGGATACTTTGCAATCCGCTCATTCGGAAGTTCGTAGGTATAATCCTTACAGTTTAATTCACGCGGGTCGGTCATAACACATTTTCGGCCATTTAGTTTTGTGCTTAGGGCTTTAATTTTTCAACAGCTAAAACACAAATACAGGAGTAATCCGAATGCATAATTAAGAAATTTCAGGATTATTCTGTGAAATGTCAAAACTTTCACTTCCATGACAAACAAAAAAGTTAAACAGCCTGTTCTTTCCGTGTCTGTTCTATCAACAGCACCAACCAAAAATTTCTAAATACATGAAAAAATCATTATTCAGTTTCAAATGGCCGTGGGTAGGGATGCTAACTGCATTTCTGCTTCTGACATCCTTAACGGGATTCACGCAAACGTATTGTAAGGTTAAAGGAGTTAACTCAGCAACGAGAAAACTCTGGATTGAGCGCAGTCTTATTGGTAACATCTCAAATGTATCCGGGAACAATAACGGATATGCTGACTTTAGTGCTGTTACCCAGAATGTCACAGCAGGAAGTAATGTTCCATTCAGTATTGAAACCGGAAGACTTCTGTTCTCTAAATTATTCTACGCAAACATCTACATAGATGCCAACAACGACGGCGATTTCAGTGATGCTGGCGAATTAGTTGTACAGGATACAGCTCGTGCAGTATTAAGCGGAAACTTCACAGTTCCGGCCAATGCTGTAAACGGACAACTTCGTGTACGTGTTGGAGTTAAACGACTCGGGTTCGCTCCTGACTGCGGATCTTATTTCCTTGGTGAAACTGAAGACTATTCACTCACCGTATTAGGCTCCAATTGTGTAGCCGATGCAGGAACATTGACGGCTACTTCATCTGTAGCTTGTACTAAAGGTGGATCAGCAACAATTTCGGCAACTCCGAATGGTAATGCTGTAGTTCCTCCGGGATATCAGACTTTGTATGTATTGACAGAAGGTCCAGGGTTAGTTATTCAACAAGTTAGTCCTCTTTCTTCATTCTCAGTAACCGGTGGTGGAAATTTCACTATCCATACTTTAATTTATGACCCATTAACTTTGAATTTAGGGATTGTGGTTCCAGGTGTAACAACCGGATTTGATGTAAATGCACTTCTTATTCAAGGTGGTGGTTCTATTTGCGCCTCTTTGGATGTAACAGGAGCACCAATTCTTATTAATAATCCAGATGCGGGAACACTCACAGCGGTAAACTCAACCATCTGCGGAAACGGCGGATTATTGACAGCTACACCTGATGGTAACAGCAATGTACCTGCAGGATACTCTACACTGTATGTCCTCACTTCAGGAACAGGTCTGGTAATTGAGCAAGTTAGTGCTACACCAAGCTTCAACGTAACAGGATCAGGTCTCTACACTATTCATACATTAGTATTTGATTCTACCCTCGATCTGAGCATTGTAGTTCCTGGTGTAACAACAGGATTTGATGTAAACGGATTACTTGTACAAGGCGGTGGAACTATCTGCGCATCATTGGATGTTGCAGGAGCACAGTTCAACGTAGCAACACCGAATGCCGGAACTATTTCACCTGACAACTTCATTAACTGTCTGAACAACGGCAGCGCAACTATCACTGCAACACCGAATGGAAATGCAGTAGTACCAAGCGGCTTCCAAACTGTTTACGTACTTACCCGCGGTTTAGGTCTGGTAATTCAACAAGCCGGAGCAACTCCATCCTTCACGGTAACACAACCTGGATTATACCGCATCCATACTTTGGTATATGATCCAAACACCCTGAACCTTGGAATCGTTGTTCCGGGAGTAACTACAGGATTTGATGTAAACGGATTACTTGTACAAGGTGGTGGCACCATTTGCGGTTCATTGGATGTACAAGGAGCACCTTCACTGGTATTCGGACCATTCATCTGCAACCTGTTTGGATTTGGTAACAACTCCATCATCAACATCAGCGAAAACGATCTGAATGATGAGATCATCCGCATTGCCGAAAACAGCAACGAAGCAGGAGCCCTCATCACCTCGATCTACCCAATGCCGGCAAAAGAAGAAGTAACTGTACAATACCTTACTTCCAACGGAGGTAATACCTTGTTAAGCATTTACTCCCTCACCGGACAAGTAGTATTCCAGGAGCGTTTCAGCGATATCGAAGGTCTCAACACCCGCATCCTGAATCTCAGCACACTTTCATCCGGAAGTTATGTTCTGCGCATGGAAAACAACAGTATAGTACAATCAAAACGAATTGAGGTTATTCGTTAATCTGGTTTAATGCTGATTATTGCAGAGGCTGTCACGAAAAAATGTGACAGCCTCTTTTTTTCACCAAAACCCATCAATCCCCCCTCTCAGTGAAATGAGCATATCCACTTTATAAAAAAATTCAGGTGGTGGTTTGAAATCTGGAATATCGGATTATATTTGAGCAGTCACACAAACGACCACCTACTATGCGCCAGAAAACCTTCTACCCCATTCTGCTACTGACCATTTTTACCGGCACTCTACAAGCCCAGCAATCGTTTGTAGAATTGCGCCGTGAAACATCCTGCTTCGACAATATCCGCTGTGTCAACCAGGAGTTCAATGTCAGTATTCCGGTATTTGATGCAGAAAACACCGATGGCATTCTTACACAGGTAAACGACAGTGTATTTGGCATTGCAGCGGAAGTATTCGACCACATGAACCAGGAGATCACGCGTCCGCCGGTAGACTGGAAAGCCGCCAAACAGGGGGTAGATCTCTGCGAATCGGGCATCAACGCCAACGAAACCCGAGATCTTTACTATGCCATTCTCTACAACGAAAACAACATCACCAGCTTCATTCTCCGCAATGACTGGGTAGTGGAAAAGCAAATGATTTTTGAAAGCAACTACATCACCGCAGAAAAGCAAATGGTTTACGGATTCAGCATCGATCTTGAATCCAATAAATACATCGATGTCAATACACTTTTTCCGCCAGAATCCAGAGCAAAATTCATTTCATTGATCAAAGAAGAATACGAACAGAACTACGACGAAGAAATGAGCAAAGCCGGAGACCGACTCGTTTTTGCGGGAATCTTATTCAACAAAGTACATCTCATTGCCGCCTATAACATGATGCTTCCAAATGAACAATCGGAAGTGCGAACAGTAGAAATCCCGCTGCTCGAGCTATATGACCTGATGGTTCCAGCCTACAAGGAGAAACTAAGCATCAAAGTAAATACCGAAGTGGCAAAACCCGATGAGAAATAAGTACCTATTCCTCCTATTGCTTTTTCTTTACACCACCGGTACAGCACAACACCGGATACTTTCACTCCGATGCGATTCAATCTACCAGCAATGCGACACCGTATTGATTGAATATTATGACGCAAATAAGCTCCTCATTCAAAAAGAAAAACATAGCGGAGAAAAAACCAACATTCAGTATTTCTACAACAAACAACAACAGGTTGTATTAAAAAAACACTTTAATTCAACAGGAGAGTTGCAGAAAGAAAACCATCTTTACTACGACAGCAACGGCGACTGGACCATCGATTCTTTACTCGGTAAAAACGCTGAATTATTGGTCTGCCTGCAACGCACCCGCATATACAGTTCACCCGACAGTGGCAACCGTTACCGCGTTGAATGGTACTATAAAGGAGAACCAACACCCTTCACCACCCAACTTACTTCCAGCGATACAGCAGGACGAGAGCTCACCAACTCCACCTGTTACTCGCCGGTCAACTGCGTCACAACCGTATTCTACTACGGACCGCAAGGCAAAACTGCCACCGAGTTATGGGTACTGCAACCAGACAGCAACGTACCACAGCTCACAGAAACAGAAGAATACTACTACACAGATTCAGATCATCCGGCCGGAATGGTCCGCTTTACAGAACCCAATCACGTTTGTATTGAGCGAATTAGATACCAACGGCTCGAAGGATTAAAATAAATTTTTATTGTGTTCCAAAAAGGGGTATTTTTGAAAAACATGAGATCCCTACTCTATCTTCTCCTCGGCGCCGGTTGCCTTTTCATCTCCTGCAAACCGAAAGAGAACAGCACTGAAAATGAAAACAGCGCATCCGGCACTTCTATCTCCACAGATCTATACAACGACTCTCTCATCCTCAGCCGTAAAACAATTGTCTTTTATCAGCTGCGTGACGACCAGGTAGACTCCATACTCGCAGAAGAACCCGAAGGAGGAATTGCAGATGTAGCCAGTGATTTTATTTATTACAGCGGACTTGCCACTGACTCCCTTCGCAGAGCATCGTACGATGTTATTTATACCAACAAACGATTTATTTCCTGCATGCTGGCCGACAGTACACGTACAATCATCGACAGAAATCAACAGGGATTAAAATTCGGGATGATCATCACGGATGCCAAAAACAAACCGGGTATAATTGACGGAGTAAAAACGGATATTGAATACCTCAATGAAGCAGGAAAAATCGCTGCAACATTTCGTTAGTTGATTAAAACAAACTCATTTGTAATTCTTTCAGCTGAAAACTTTTCCGGTGATGAGGAGTATAGCCATAAGTTTTAATTGCTTGCACATGAGTTTCTGTTCCATACGCTTTATTCCGATCCCA
>JBIIRF010000107.1:0-7248 GCA_044341715.1 Bacteroidia bacterium
CACTCCGGATACACTTGCCGGAAGTACTTCATCGTCGGCAGGCAAATCACTCGACCGAAGAGAATAGATCATTGGCTCACTCGTCCGTGGCAAAGGCATTCTTCGATTATCTAACGTTATAAGTTTATGTACAAGTTCAGGGTGCATGGCAGTAAAAAGTGCAGCTATATCCCCACCATTTGAATGCCCGATTAATGAAAGTTTTGCATAATAATGCAAGGGATGTGTTACCCGTAACCATTGCAGAACAGCTAAAATATTTGCCGAGCCCCGCTCCCAGTTAGATCTCCTTGTATCACGAAATGGAGGAGTCATAGAAAGCAACGAATCATCTTTTTGTTCATGCTGTATAGAAACGACGAAATACCCTGATTGGGCCAGCGCAATGGCCAGGTAGGAATAGTCCAAATATGCATTACCACGATTCTGGTCGTACCCGTGATTTAAAATAACAGGCATTAATCGGGATTCAGCAGTTTCCAGATCAGGGCGGATATAAATCGCGACAGGAATCATTCTTCCGCGTACCTGATCAGTGACCATTACAGTATCAATTCTAACAATCGATCCAGAGGTAGCATCAACTTGCAACGAACACAAGAGTAATGTGATAAAGAAACCGAAGCGAAGTATTAACATTTTACACATAGAGCACTGGACTAATGCATAGGTAGCTACGAAGTGTAACACACCGGAAAACTACTTTATTAATATTATATGATAGCGTTTATCCTAATTAGACTCCGTATACTTTTTAAAATTATCAAGAATATTCTGCCAGCCGGTCCTTTGTAAATCAATACTATTTTCTTCTTCTGCCTCAAAAGATTCCACGATTTCTGTCTGGCCACCTTGTTCTTCGAAAGTGATTTTCGCCTTTCGGCCATCTGCCATTACATAGGCAATCATTCTATGCTCAATTACTTCACTATACACACCTTCAAAATCAAAACTCATACTTCCATCTCTGGCGGCCATAGTAAAAACAAATCGAACATCTTTCCGCAGATCATTTTTTGCTGCTGGTGTATGCCAATCATCAGAAGCATTATTCCATTTTATTATATGTTCGTCGATCGTCCAGAAGTTCCAGACTTTTTTTAGAGGGGCATTAACTTTCGTAATTACGGTAATCACTTTGGGAGTTAAATCGTTCATTTTCTGTTTCCTTGTTGAATTTTATTCATGCATCGACAGTCATTACCATTGTTCAACCCCAGACCATAAGCGCAAGTGTTCAAATTATACAATGTAATCGGTAGTTTAAATACGATGCCAAGATCCGAAATATTCTCCATATACAAATGAATAATCGGATTTCTTATAAGGGATGGTATTAAAATGTAGTTTAAAAATCAATGGCGGAATAACTGAGTAGGGATGATCTCAAAACCAGATACAGCAGAACAATATAAAAGAATAGAAAGAAACCATAAGGATATAGATAAATCAGCAACCGGCAATTCTGTTCTTGAATATTTTCAACGGGTAAAGATGGAGGTTGCTAAAAGAAACTTTGAAACCACGATGAAAACAATTCAGGAAGTGATGTATGCGATTGATTACAATGATATAAAAGCGTTCAGGACAACTTTTAAAAAAATTACCGGTATTACTCCGGTTGCATACCGGAACAAATACCTTAAAAGAACGAATTAGTCGTGATTATGAATGTATTTTTTCTTTAACCTATTCTCTTTACGGATCGCAATCACCAATCCAATCGCAAACAAAATGTAGGGAGCAGCAGAAAGTATCATTTTCGGATTCTTAGATAATACACCGGCAAGAAGAATCATAATATATAATAAACCGGTTAATACAAGTGCGGCGATAAGCCACTTATTCTGCATGCGTGAATTAAATGTACCAAGTATAAAAATAATTTCTCCAATCAACGGGAGTATGATTAATGGGTGTGTAAAATTACTTTTAAGTCCTTTCGCGTTAGAAATCACTTCGATGAATCCTTCGTACACAAATGCAGCACTATCTTTACCCCATTCGAGATATCCCAGAAAAAACGATATAAATAATCCGGCGGCGCATATTTGTTTTCTTGTAAACATAAACGTTTTAAGAATGGGGTTATAAATTATTTAGCTTAAGGAGTAGTTGCTCCGTTTCGTTTTACTGATACAGTTACGTTCTGGTGAACTTATTGCCTTCTTCACTCAAAAATAAGTTACTGAATCCGTCTCTCCAAAATAAATCATCATAACGGATCTGATTTACATCAGTAATTTTATCTACGATTTCCCGGTAAATCGATAATGGCCGATAATTTTATACTCAAACAACATATCCTCCAACACCTGACCATTTCCAATATTATGTACAATCAAAGGTCGATTTCCATGTGCTGACATTCTATTAACTACGAGTCCAATATGGGTTATTGTTCCTCCAAGATTCCAACATACAATGTCCCCCGGAAGATAATCCGCAGCACTATCAGTTATGGGTATTACTGTTCCCTTTCTGGAAAAAAACGTCATAAGATTTGGAACACGACGATGATCAATGTTTGGGTCGGGGGATTTGAGGTTCCACAATTTTGGATAATCCTTAAAGTGAGCCAACATGTCACGGTGTACGAGCTCCTGTAAATCAATATTAAGTTTCCTGTATGCGCGGATCACCACATCGGTACATACACCCTTATCAGCCGGTACGTCACCATTTGGATAACTGATCTTAAAGTAAGATGGATCATAGTTCACTTCCTGGCGCGTTAGGTCTATAGCGGCAGATGAAAGTTGTTGTCCAAATGAAAGAGGTAGTTTATCGTTTTGAAAAGAACAAAAAACTGCAATAAAAAGAAAAAAGTTGATCAGCATAGAAGAAATTCGTACAACCGGTGCTTTCATCATTCATAAATACAATTAAGTGATTATACACGGAAATCTACATCAAGCCTGACTACAATTGTATTCGGTATCTGATCAACATAATATCGGCCTGCAACCTCGAGAAATGGGCTCGGTTTAAATTCTCTTGCCTGACCATAAGTAAATTCCAGGATTTGTGGGTTCCAATCATAGAGTCTATCCTTATAATTTAACACTCCACCATTTATAAAGTTCCTGATTTCCTTGCGTGCAGATGAAAACGGTACATAAACTGTTTCCGTGCAACAGTAATATCCATCTTCGTCTGTCACGATAGGACGCCCACTCTCTTTAGTTGATCCACCGTGTCTAAACCGCTTGATAAGAAATAGAGTTTGATTCTTAAGTGGAATACCATTCTTCGAAACGAACCCACTTATAATAAAATCTCTGTTCCATATATCTTCGCATCCCTTTTTATGCACGAACGCGGATAGGAAAACAACTGAACAACCTAACAGAAGTATACGAATGGAATGAGTCATTATCCCAAAAACGGAAAAAAAACCGAAGTAGTATGAAGAAATTAAATTATTTACTTCTTCCTTGTATATTGATTAGCGCGGATATTGTCTTTTGCAAGCCGGGCTGTTTCTTCAATACGTCTCGCCCGTGTCTCTGCTAACTTTGCCTGCTTTATCCAATCGAGTATTCCACGCTTTGTACTTGCCGGAAATTTTGTCCAGTTTGAATATGCCTCTCCTGCTTTTTTTAATGCTCTTAGAAGGTCATCGGGTATCACCAGGTTCTCTACGTCTTCGAGTGCAGTTCCTGTTTCCTTCGCCAGTTCTACCATTCTCAGACCAGAAGGATGCATCTGTCCTTCCTCCATCAATCTGGCAATTTTGACTTTGTTGATTCCACTCCAGTTGCTTTTAGGTTTCCGCTGGGCGAAATACTGGTAATAACTATCCTCATCTCTTTTATTCGCTACGCTGTCAATCCAGCCAAAACATAATGCCTGATCAAGGGCTTCATCACGGGAAATACTGATTGTATCAGCGTCCTTCTTATAAATAACCAGCCAAACACCTTTTTCTATAAGATGATTCTTGAGCAACCATTTTCTCCATTGGGAAATTGTTTTTGCATAAAATGTTTTGATATTACCCCTTTTCTCAAGTTCCATTGAAGAATCGTTTAGATCATTCCAGTTCTTTTAAAAAGCATACACTGGTGATTACATTTGCATATTGACCGTAATTCGGAATCCTGCGGTAGAGATTCTTTGCGTAGAGTCCAATAGCCTCCGGTTGTCTTTCTCCGGTTTCAAGAATACATTTTTTATATCCCAGCTCTGATGCCCATTTCTCTAACTCCTGCAAAACTGCAGTTGCTACACCATTACCCCGATGCTCCGGTGTAACAAACATTCTTTTGATTTCCATCGTTTCATGATCGTATTCCTTTATAGCACCACAACCTACAGGAGACAGATCAAGATAAGCGACCACAACATATTTGATAGAATCAATTTTATTAAACTGTGCAAAGAAAGAATGATCGGCGCCATCACGTCGTTGCAAATCCTGATCGAGTAGGTGAACCAGTTGGACAAAATCCTGATTTTCAGAATTGGTGCGGAGAATACGGAGGGCTTGCATAAAACTAGATTGATTTACAAAGTTAAGATGAATTTGGATTGATTTACCTTCAATACTACTTCTTTCGACTTTTAACGCTTAATCCGGTTAAACTCGGTCTCGTTAACTGACTTATTCTGATAGTTAAAGGCTTTTAACTTACTAAAATTGTACGTTACAGTCAACCGCAAATAATGCGTGTTGAAACGTTGATTGTAATCGTTTGTATAGGTGTTTATCGTTCGTATACCCTTAAAACGCGCAGTACGTGCAATATCATTGAAATTTAATTGTACCTGCAAGGCCTCTTTCCAAAATGATTTCGATAAACCTATGGTGCCATAGTAGTACGGTGATCGTTTTGTAAATCCATCACTGGAAGAACCGTAATATTCGAAAAGTCCATCAATGGTAAACCAGTTTTTTACCGTGAACTGGTGAAAAGAATAAAGATAAAATTGAGGGCGTATTCTACCTGTTTTAAATTCCGGACGATCATCATTAAACCGGTACGCATTCAAAGCAATGGAATTATAGCTGGAGTAATTGCCCATTTCAAACGGAGCATCAAGTGCAAGGGTTGTAGTGTATCGGTGTTGTAAATTCTCTTTGATATAGCGAACACTGTTTTCTCCTGAATATCCCGCAGCAGTAATCGCCCAGATTGTCTGCTCTGAAATAGTATATGCTCCACGTAGAACAAAAGATTGATAACCTAACCGCAATTCCATCTGATGCAGATACTCCGGTTTGAGGGCCGGATTTCCCTGTATGCTGGTGAGTGAATCAAGGTACCAGAGAAATGGATCCAGATCCTGATAGACCGGACGATTAATTTTTCTTGAATAATTCAATCCGACAAAACTATTGGAGCTAAGTGCATAATTTATCCTTGCACTCGGAAAGATATTCAAATAAGTAGTATCGAGTATAGCGGTATTATATCGATTGGATTTACTCTCAACAAATGTATACTCGGCCCGGAGTCCGGCTTGAAATTTCCAGTTCCTGTGCGAAGACTTAAAATTGATATACGCTGCAGGTATCTCTTCAGTATAGGTTGTCGAATTTGCAATAGAAAGATTCTCTGTATAATCAGGCTGATCGAACAGCTTCGAATAAAAGTGTATCTCTCCATCGTTCATCTGAAAAGCCAAGATGATTTCTTCATTTGAAAGATGCTACATCGAAGGAATCCGATCCTGTGCATTGGTAATATTCATCAGGAAGGAAAAAAAGAGTAGGAAGGCGATTCGTAGCATATTCTTGTGAAGCTGTTGTTGGCAATTTAAGGTGAACATTATTTTGTTTGCATCTATTAAGAGACCTTTTTCTTCAAGATGTCCCATGATGGAAATTCTAAATTAATTATACAATAAATTTTAAGGTTTTCCTTATTCATTCGGCATCTTCTCTATGTGCTTCCCTTCACGGTTGAAATAATACCAGTTGTTTCCGATGCGTCCTTTGTATCCTACAGTCACCAACTCCTTTTCATCAAAGATATCTATAATCTGATCATAAATTATTTCAGTGTGTAATGTTCCCCTGTTATCAACCAGACCGTATTTTTCGTTCAACTTTACGACAGCTACGTTATAATAAAATGTTTCTGCGTAATCGTAAATAAGCGGCACAACTTCAGCGCCAGTACTATCGATGAATCCATACTTACCATTTCGTTGCACGCGGGCTCTCCGGCTCCAGAAAGTCTCTCCGAAATCATAGGGCTTCGCATTGAGCTTCGTTCCTGTATGATCATAATAATCCACTTTGTTGTTGCGGGTCATCATCAAAACACCTTTACCTATACTTGAAACGTTTGCAGTATCATATTTGAAGTCCACAATTACATTTCCGTTTATGTCAATTCCACCCCACCGGTCACCTTTTTTAACTCCGGAAATTGTCCGCTCCCAAACAGAAATGATGTTCGTGTATTGCGGAAAAACAACAGGACGTCCGAGTTGGTCAATGAGTCCAAATGTTTGATTGCTCTTATCTACGTCGGCATATCGAAACACCCACATACTTCTGCCCAAGGGTTCCTTCGATCGGAAACAGTTGGAGATCCAGACATATCTTTCCGAAGTATGTTTCCGCAATTCCTTTGCCGGAACCTTCTCCGGGGCTTTCAATTCAAAGTCCTTCTCATCATACCCGAATAAATTATAGCTTTTTAAAATATTTCCCTTCATGTCCCTGAACAGATAGGCGACTGGATTAGCATCCGGCATTTCAAAAAACGTGTTCCTGCGATGACGTTCCATCTCCTGTCTGAAATCTGCAACGCCAAAAACGATCTCTACCATTTGTACCTCTTCTACCGGCTCATAGTAATAAGCTCCCCAGGTATAATAGTTCAAGGTATCATTGTACTGTGCATCTGTTTCAGTAAATGAAAAAACTATCAGCACATATAAAAAAAGTCGGTGGATTCGGTGTAGCATGGGCGCTGAAAGAAGCAATCTTTATGCCAAAACCCCTGTCATGCTGATGATGAATCAATCAACATGACAGGGCGATATTAAGAGGCGGGAGTTGCCTTAGTGAAACTGTCTTTAAGGCCAACAGTTCTGTTAAAAACAGGTTGCTCCGGAGTACTGTCGGTATCAGGTACGAAATATCCTTTGCGCATAAACTGAAAATAGTGTCCGGGCTTTGCATCCTTCAGCGATGGTTCTACCATGGCATTGGTGGTGATATGCAAACTATCAGGATTAATATAATCCTTGAAATCGCCTTCTTCAGAGGAAGGATCCTCCACTTTGAAC
>JBIIRF010000108.1:0-7240 GCA_044341715.1 Bacteroidia bacterium
AAACCTGGAGACGGATCAACTCGCGAATGGTGTTTACCTGATTCAATGTGGCGGCAGTCGGGCAACGTTTGTGAAACAATAATTGGATTAATCCAGCAGTTCAAATTTCAATTCATCAAAAAAAATAATTTGCCAATTTGCCAATTCACCCCCGAGGTTCCACGAGGCAAACTCCCGACAAGCGTTCCTCACTCGGGGCCTTCGGCAATCCACTAATATTCGAAAATTCGTCTAACCCGCCCAATCCGTGTTCCCAACTTTCCGCCGACGAGAACACAGATAAAACCGATTTTACTAATTGCCGCGGATTTATTTCTGCTCTAAATTTTAATTCTGTACTAATTTGCCAACTTGCCAATTCACCCCCGAGGTGCGTTCCTCACTCGGGGCCTTCGGCAATTCACCCCCGAGGTGCGTTCCTCACTCGGGGCCTTCGGCAATTTGCTAATTTGCTAATTAGACAATTCGCTAATTAATACCGCTGCATTCATTACAACCCCAAAGTTCCATAAACGAAAAACGGCGGAAAAATTTTTCCGCCGTTTTTCGTTTATGCTGTTGCTTTCGATTTTTCTACTTGCGCTTTCATCCAATCCGTGGTGACCGATCCCGGACGCTCAATCGGATGTCCGAGTGCACGATCCCAAAGCAGACTGGTCAATACACCAATGGCGCGTGATACACCGAAGAGTACAGTGTAGAAATCATATTCGGTCAAGCCATAGTGAATCAACAATACTCCGCTGTGTGCATCTACGTTCGGCCATGGATTCTTGATTTTACCGGTCGACTTCAAAATCTCCGGTACTACTTCGTATAACATCTGCACAATCTTGAAGAGTTCATCATCAGCTAAATGCGTTTGAGCAAACTCCATCTGTGCAATATAACGTGGATCAGTTTTACGAAGTACCGCGTGTCCGTAACCGGGAACTACACGTCCATCAGCCAATGTTTTCTTTACATATTCTTCGATGTCCGCCTTGGTTGGCATTTTATCTCCGTAGAAAGTACGTAAGTCGTAAATCCAGCGAACTACTTCCTGATTCGCTAATCCATGTAAAGGACCTGCTAATCCGTTCATACCCGCCGATAAGGAATAATAGGCATCACTCAATGCTGATCCAACCAGGTGTGTCGCATGAGCTGAAACGTTTCCGCCTTCGTGATCTACGTGAATGGTTAGATATAAACGCATGAGGGCTTTCATACCATCATCGTCGAAGCCGAGCATGTGTGCGAAGTTGGCACCCCAGTCCAGTTTCGGATCCGGTTCAATATGTACGCCGTTTTTATAGGTGCGTCGGTAAATATATGCGGCAATCCTTGGCAGACGTGCAATGCAATTCATCACGTCTTCAAACATCGGATCCCAATATTGCTTCTTGCTGATCCCTTTGCGGTAAGCAGCAGCAAAATTACTTTCCGTTTGCATGGCCAAAATCGCGAGACTGAATTGCGTCATCGGATGTGTCGCCATCGGTAATGAATCGAGCATATCGAAAACATGCTTCGGTACATGACTGCGACGCGCCCAGGCATTGCTCACTTCACGGGCATCGTCAACTGTAGGAAGTTCACCGGTAAGCAGTAAATAAAAAATCCCTTCCGGAAGATTCTCTCCACCTTGTCCGCGAGGAAGCTTTTCCCGTAATTCCGGAATAGAATATCCACGGAAACGAATGCCTTCTTCCGCATCGAGCTTCGAAGTCTCCGTGACCATACCGATCATTCCTTTCATTCCATGGTATACCTGTTCAAGGGTATAGGAGCCGAGAACGATGTTTCCATGTTCCTTGATCATGGTTTTGATCTCGTCGGCCAGGGGCAATGCTTTTTCAGCGAACTTTTCTTTTAAGCGATCCATTTTGTTTTATTGGCAAAGAGTAATTTGGGTGAGCGAAGTTATGAACCTATTTAACAACAGGCAAGTCGTTTAGTTAAGCGTTTGGATGATTTTCGGCAGAATTTTGAGCCGGTACCGGTTTCTGTAGCTCTACTGAACGTTTGTTGCGGTGTTTGGAGTTGAGGTCGAGTTGGAGAATAAGGTAAACAATGGTGAAGATGAACGATGCGAGGATGAGGATCCAGGCAATGGTCGACATGGCCTTTTTAACCTTCTTCTTCGGACTCGTTTTGCGCTTAATCCGGACACGTTTGCGGATTTTCACCCGTTTGCGTCGTCTGCCGGATCCCGAATCGTGCTGCTCCTCAATTAAATGGCCTTCTTCAGGTTCGTCTCCTTCCTGATAGCCCATTTCCTCGGAATCGTCAACTGGTGGTTTTTTGTCCATTAGAATTAAAACGATTAACGAATGTATTTGAAATTCCTTCCGTTGAAGAGGGCGCTGTCTCCGAGCTCATCTTCAATTCTTAATAGCTGATTGTATTTTGCAATCCTGTCAGATCGGGATGCAGATCCGGTTTTAATTTGTCCGGTATTTAACGCAACCGCAAGGTCGGCTATTGTGGAATCTTCGGTTTCGCCCGAACGGTGACTCATTACGGCAGTGTAGCTGTTCTCCTTGGCCAGACTTACAGCATCAATTGTTTCGGTTAAGCTGCCGATCTGATTCACTTTCACGAGAATAGAATTGGCAGTATTGCTGTCGATTCCCTGACGGAGTCGACGTGAGTTGGTTACGAATAAATCATCGCCTACCAATTGGACTTTATCGCCAACAGCTTTGGTTAATTCCGCCCAGCCGTTCCAGTCATCTTCCGCTAATCCATCTTCAATAGAGATGATCGGATATTTTTTGCACCAATCAGCCCAGAAAGCTACCATCTGCGAAGAGGTGAGCTTATCGCCGGTCGATTTTTTGAAGATATACATGCCACTTTCTTCATCGTAAAACTCGGTGCTTGCCGCATCCATGGCGATGAAAATATCTACACCCGGTTTGTAGCCTGCCTTTTCGATGGCTTCCAGTACAAATTGTATGGCTTCTTCGTTCGATTGCAGGTTGGGGGCAAATCCGCCTTCATCACCTACATTGGTACTATGTCCTTTTGATTTCAATACTCCTTTGAGGGCATGAAATACTTCCGTTCCCATACGCAGCGACTCAGCAAATGAATCCGCTCCGGCCGGCATCACCATGAACTCCTGAAAATCGATGCGGTTGTCGGCATGTGCTCCGCCGTTGAGGATGTTCATCATCGGTAATGGAAGTGTGCAGGCATTTACTCCACCTACATAGCGGAATAACGACATTCCCGACTCAGCAGCCGCTGCTTTTGCTACTGCGAGTGATACCCCCAGTATAGCATTGGCTCCCAAACGGGCTTTGTTATCAGTTCCGTCCAGTGCAATCATGGCCTGGTCGATGGCGCGCTGGTCCAGGACCGACATGCCTTTCAATTCTTCGAAAATCACGGTGTTTACGTTGTTTACCGCTTTGGTAACCCCTTTTCCTAAATACCGGCTTTTATCGCCATCTCTTAACTCAACCGCTTCGTGCTTTCCGGTAGATGCGCCGGAGGGAACTGCTGCTCTTCCAGAGTATCCGTTTTGCGTAAATGCTTCAACTTCAATGGTTGGGTTGCCGCGCGAGTCGAGAATTTCACGGGCTTGAAGGGCGATCAATAAGCTCATAAATGAAGATTTTTTTTTGAATTTGTGGCGTAAAAGTAAGAAAATGGAGGTCAGGATGGGAGGTTTCCTTCAGTAAAAATTAATGATTTTCGCCGTATCTTCGTGTGCCGTGAAAATGAACCGTCATTCTCTCTTCATCCCTTTCATTCTTTGTCTGCTCTTGGTGGGCTCTGCGGGATGGCTGTATTCGGCGCATTTATGTAAAACGGAGACATCCTGTCATGCAGATGTCGGTGCATGTTGCAATGATTTGGCCGAGGCAGCGGATGTTTGTGGTGAGCAAATGAATGCTTCTGATGGAATGGAGGATTGCTGTTCTACGGTGAATGCCTTTATGTATTTCCCGGTCTATCCGATCTTGAAGATGGAGCTTCCGGCGGAGCAATTTTTTTCGCTGTTGAGCACACCTTTTGAAGATTTTACATGTCTTCTTGGGACCGAGGTATCATTTCAGCCTCAATTTACGTTAAGTAGTCATCCACCTGACGATCACCAGGCCCTATTGAGTGTACGCAGAATTTGAGATAATAAGCTTTCGTTTTCGGAAATTTTTGTTTCCGCTGTCTTACTTATTATCTAATTCTATTATGAAAAAACATATTCTTATTAGCATACTATGTTGTATGCCATGGTTTCTTCAGGGGCAGGATTCGCCGTTGAAAGGAATTGTGATAGACGGTAAAACCGGGCAGGGCTTGCCTGGAGCTACCGTCGTGAACCTGTCTTCAGGTGCTGCTGTGTCTACCGATGTGGATGGACATTTTATTCTCCCGGTGGGTCCTCAATTTCCGGTTTCAGTGCTGGTGCAGATGACTTCTTTCTTGAATGACACTCTCACAGTGAATTCGACTACAGAGGTATTGAAAATTGCTTTGCGTCAGCCGGTGCAGATGAAGGAAGCAGAAATCAGAGTGGCTCGTCAGTCGACGGAGATTTCTACACTGCAGCCCCGAAATATCGAATTACTGAATGAGGGCGAGTTGCTGAAGGCGGCCTGTTGTAATCTCTCGGAGAGCTTCGAGACGAATCCTTCGGTGGATGTAAATTATACCGATGCAGTGACAGGTGCGAAGGAGATTCAGTTACTCGGTCTATCCGGCGTATATACGCAGCTGTTAGGGGAGGCGATTCCGACTTTGCGGGGAATGGCGAATGCGTTCGGACTGATGTATGTGCCCGGTACCTGGATGGAATCTATCCAGATCAGTAAAGGCGCAGGTTCGGTCTCGAGTGGCTATGAAGGAATCACCGGACAGATCAACGTAGAGTTTAAAAAACCATTGAAGCCTCAGCCGTTGTTGCACCTGAATCTCTATGCAGATGCTTTCGGAAGGGGAGAGGTGAATGCGATTTATACACTCAAGAAGCGGAAGTCGTGGAATTATATGCTGATGGCGCATGGCAGCGGAATGGATCGGAAGAACGATCATAATGATGATGGTTTTCTGGATATGCCGCTCTATCGTCAGATCAATATCTATAACCGTTTGCACATGAATTATAAAAACCGGCTGGAAGGTCAGTTCGGTGTGAAGACGATGGTAGAGACGCGGCAGGGTGGAATGACGGGATTTGATGAGTCAAAAGATAAACTGACGACCAATGCCTATGGAATCGGAATTGATACGCGCAGGGTGGAGGTGTATGGTAAAAGTGGTGTTGTTTATCCCAAAGCACCCTATAAGTCGATGGGTTTGCAGCTTTCCGGAATCTACCACGAGCAAAAGGCGTATTTCGGTTTGAAGAAGTACGATGGAAATCAATCTTCCCTCTATGCGAATTACATCTACCTGACGATGATCGGCAATACAGATCATAAAGTAAAAACAGGTGTTGATTTCAAATACGACTACTTCGATGAGCAGGTTGACGATAGTGCCTTTACCCGCCTGGAAGCAGTTCCCGGAGCGTACTTCGAGTATTCATATAGCTGCGATTCGTCGAAGTTTGGGGCTATTCTCGGACTGCGGTTTGATTACCATAATCTCTTCGGATGGTTGTGGACTCCCCGCGCAAACCTGAAGTATAATTTTACTGATGAATTTATTCTTCGTGTTTCTGCCGGCAAGGGATACCGTACACCGAATGTGTATGCGGATAACCTCGGTCTATTCGTGAGTGCTAAGGATCTGGTGATTCTCGAGAAACCGAAAATGGAAGAAGCCTGGAATGGTGGCATAAACCTGACTACCCGTTTTAAGTTGTTTCGTCGGGAAGGAAGTCTGATGCTGGATGCCTATCGTACGTATTTTATTCAGCAATGGATGGTCGATCAGTATTCTTCTTCGGAAGTTGTCTCTTTCTATAATTTGAATGGACAATCAACCGCCAACAGTCTGCAGGCTACGCTGACCTATGAGCCAATCCTCGGACTTACTACCAAATTCGCCTGGCGTCTGGATGATGTAAAAGCCGATTATACCGGTCTTCCCGATCAGGCGAAACCCTTGATTGCGCGAAATAAAATGTTGTTTAATGTTGCATTTGCCGACCGTAAGGAAAAATGGAAGTTCGATGCTACACTGCAGTGGGAGGGTCCAAAGCCGTTGCCTATGTCAGCCGGTCATTCCCATTCTGGCGAAGAACACAATTCCATGACAGATTCGCCCGATTATTATCAGTTAATGGCCCAAATAACCCGTATCTTTAGGGTGTGGGAAGTATATCTGGGTGGCGAAAACTTATTAAACTATACACAACATCAGGTGATTCTCGGTAGCGATAATCCATTCGGTACAGACTTCGATGCTACGCAGGTCTGGGGTCCGGTAATGGGTATTCGTGTATATGCCGGTATTCGACTGAACTTAACCAAAATTTAAAGAATGAAACTTAAATACTTCTATACATTTCTCCTCGTGTGTTGCCTTGGCTTCATGGCAGATGCGCAAACCGATACAGCTCGTATTCATACCAGTGCTCAATGCAGTGCTTGCAAGAAAAAAATTGAGCATGATATGGTGTATGTGAAAGGGGTGAAATCGGCTACACTTGATCTGAAGACAAAGGATCTTATCGTTGTTTATTCAGTGGCGAAAACGACACCCGAAAAATTGCGGTTGGCCGTTACAAAAATTGGTTATGATGCCGATTTGTTACCTGCTGATAAAAAGGCATACGATGAATTGAACGCCTGCTGTAAAAAGGGCGGACATGAAGATTAAAGTCTCCATCACGAACAAGTGAAATGTCTCAAACGAAAAGAAGCTGGCCCTGTAAAGAGTCAGCTTCTTTTTTTATGGTGTGATTCTCTTACGCAGAAACCTTCGCCGCGAAGTTCTGCACATCTGATCCGGTGATGGATTTATCACAAAGAATAATCAGCCGTTCTACAACATTGCGCAATTCACGGATATTTCCTGTCCAGGAGATTTTCTTCAATTCAGCATACGCATCCTCCGTAAAACTCTTCTTCGGCATTTTATACTCTTCACAAATCTGCTCCATGAAATAATCAGCAATCATCGGAATATCGTCAGCGCGCTCATTCAGCGAAGGAACCTGAATCACAATCACACTTAAACGATGGTATAAATCTTCACGGAAGTTTCCTTTCTCGATTTCCTTTTTGAGATCTTTATTCGTAGCTGCGATAATGCGCACGTTAACTGCGATATCTTTTTCGCCACCAACACGGGTGAT
>JBIIRF010000109.1:0-7210 GCA_044341715.1 Bacteroidia bacterium
TTCCGGATTTCGTTGAAGACACGAATAAGATTCACCCCCCCAAAGTGTATTCCTCTAAAAAAATCCCCCATGAAAAAACAATTACAATCATCCTTAGGATGTAAGATCAGCTTATTCTTAATACTGATCCTCAGCCAAACCAATTATGTCTAAGGACAAGCTCGTCCTGACATTTTACACTATCGATTTGATGAAAGCGGAAGTTCTGTCACCAACTATGCTTCCAATCCACCTTCAGGAACGCAAACAGCCACTTTAATGGGGTCGTTGACCCAAGGAAGTACAGGCCAATGTTCCGGCGCATTAATCGGATCCGGAATTAGTTCTACGACCGACTATCTGAATACAGGATGGGCACCAAATCTTGCAACAGGCACTTCCTGGACAATAGCCTTCTGGTCATCCGGTATTAGCGTCAATCCAACCTTGTATTATATATTCGGTGATGTGAATTCATCCAGTTTTCGTTGCTTCACCAATGGTGTTGCAGGTTCAAACAACTGGATCATGCGAGGCGGAGGATTAACGGATATTCTGTTACCGGGAGGAGCTATTTCCACTCCAACGTTAAATGCTTTTGTATATGATCATACTACTAACGAAGTGAAAGCTTATCTAAACGGTGTTCTCGTAAACACAGTAGCCCAAAATACTCCCAACATTGTAGGATCCGGACCATTGAAAGTAATGGGATACAGTTCTAACGTTGGAGCTCCATCAGGAGGTAAGCTTGATGAATTCAGAGTTTATGGCCGGGCACTTTCGGAACAAGAAATATTAGATTTATTAAACACCAATGTATCTGGCACCGATACAAGAACAGAATGCTCCTCGTATACCTGGATTGATGGAAATACATACACCAGCAGCAATAACACCGCTACACATACCATCACAGCAGGAGGTTCTAACAACTGCGATTCAATTGTCACGCTTAATTTAACCATTATCACACCCGGAACAAGTACTGAGGTTTTATCAGCATGCAATAGTTATACTTGGATTGATGGCAACACCTATACCTCAAGCAACAATACAGCAACTTATGTTTATCCAGGAGCTGCTGCGAATGGATGTGACTCCATTGTAAACCTTGACCTCACGATCACCCAACCGGCTGTTGGCATATCGGTACAATCGGCATGTAATACATTTACCTGGATTGATGGAAACACATATACTTCGAATAATAACTCAGCCTCCTATACATTTACAGGTGGAGCAGCAAACGGATGTGACTCTATTGTAACATTGGATCTGACCATCAATCAACCGGGAATCGGCATGGATGTTCAGACAGCATGTAGCGCATATACCTGGATCGATGGCAATACTTATACATCCAGCAACAACTCGGCAACATATACATTTACCGGTGCAGCAGCGAATGGTTGTGACTCCATCGTTACACTTGATTTAACCATCAACCAACCGGCAACAGGAACTGATATTCAGTCAGCATGTAATTCCTACACCTGGATCGACGGGAACACCTATACATCCAGCAACAATTCGGCTATGTTTACACTTGCAGGAGCTGCATCATACGGTTGTGATTCGATCGTAATGTTAGATTTGACTATCAATCAACCCACAACAGGAATCGATGTGCAAACAGCCTGTTCTGCCTATATGTGGATCGACGGAAACATATACACCTCTAGTAATAACACTGCCACATTTATTCTTACCGGCGCAGCATCAAACGGTTGTGATTCCATCGTAACACTTGACTTAACAATCAATACAGTTGATACTTCAATTACTGTGTTCAACACAACACTCACTGCCAATCAATCAGGCGGACTTTATCAATGGGTAGAATGCGGTACCGGGATCAACCCAATATCAGGTGCAACTAACCAATCGTTTACTCCAACCAGTAATGGTGACTTTGCTGTACAAGTCACTGCCAATGGATGCACAAGTTTATCTAACTGCTACACTGTGGTCATCTCAAGAGTAGAATACACAGAAGGTGTGGGTCAATTACAGGTATATCCAAATCCAACTACTGACAATATAAACATCAAACTTACTGACCAATATCAAAACGCGCTCGTACAACTTTATACTGTTGATGGCAGTCTGATTTCAGCAAAACGCTATACATCAGGCAATATAGAAATGTCGTTGCAAGAATGAACAGAAGCAATGTACTTTCTCAAAGTCATCACGAATGACAGCACCTTCGAGATTAAGGTTTTGAAATTGTAATTCATAATATCAGCAACAATCCCCTTTGGTTTTCGAAAATTCAGACCGGAAACCAAAGGGGATTATTGTTTTGAAACAGTATTGGATTCTAACTAAACATATAATCCAAGACATGACGACATCTTAAATCTACACCTCTCTCTCCAACAAAAACTCAAAAGCATTATCAGGAGTAACAACCTGCGTAGAGGCTTCCGGATATGCATTAATAAATGCCTTTGTGATTTTCCCCTTAGCCTTTATGCTCCACTTACATTCATAAGCACTCAACTCTCCGTTGACAGACTCTATATAATCAACTTCCTGCTGCGCAGTGGTGCGCCAAAAAAAAGAAGTCGCTTTGAATTGTAAATTATTCAGATACTTTATTCGTTCGCTGATAAACCAATTTTCCCATAGCTGTCCGACATCATTTCGCATATTAACGGAAGCAAACTGATTGATAACCGCATTTCGTATTCCATTATCATAAAAATAAATCTTATAACTTTTCTTTAGTTCATTTCTTTGATTTCGATTGTAAGCTGGTAACCGGAAAACTATAAATGCCTTTTCAAGCAATTGTATGTACGACTCAACTGTCTCGGAATTCAGCCCACACACCTGACCCAATTCATAATTGCTATACATCTGACCAACCTGAAACGCCAGCGCCTGTACCAGTTTTTCCAGCCTATCTGGTTTTTGAATCCGCCCCCAGATTAATATATCCTTGTACAGATAACTATCCGCTAATTCCTTTAAACGTATATCCTTCTCTGTCTCCGAAATTACAATTTCAGGATAATAACCATATATCAAACGATGCTCAAGCAATCGCTGTTCTTCAATCAATGAAGTATGCCGAACCATTTCCCCAAAAGAAAGCGGATACAAATTATACTGCCATTTTCTACCTGTTAATGGTTCATTAATCTTGTTTGCTAATTCAAAAGACGAAGAACCGGTTGCTATTACCTTCACGTCTTTCAGTTTATCAGTAATCAACTTTAAACAAACACCAATATTTTCTATTCTTTGTGCTTCATCAATCACAACAGTTTTGTTGTTACCAATAAATGTTTTTAGTTTGGCCGAAGTTGGCTGCTGCAGCATTGCCCGAATATCAGATTCATCACCATCCCACCATGCGATCGGTTTGGGCAAGGCATTTGACATCAGTTGCAGCAATGTACTTTTACCGACCTGCCTGGGACCTAAAAGTATAACTGCCTTTTTATCACTTAAGCGCTTTAAAATCTGTTTCAACAGTTGTCTTTCTATCATAATTTTGATTTGACCCGTAAATTTAATATATTTTTTTCGGATAAAATCGCAATTTTATTAGAAAACAGGGGATTTTCATGTAAACAGGGTAGTTTTTACTATACAATCCGTAAATTATCTATATATTTTACGGATACAATCACAAAAATCATACTTTTAGTGGAATGCATTAAACAACACTTCTGTGACTGACTTGAAGGATTCAGCGCCCCCTTCTACTTCGAACTCAACCCTCTTAACCGTAGCGCTGTCAATACCTGCTTTGTTTCAGCCGGAAAATCACCTTTCAGCATCCAATCATAATAAGACGGCTCTTTGTCGAACACCTCGGCTACTGAGCGTCCTTTATGCTTTCCAAAATTGAAGACCTCCTCCTTCTTATCATTATAAACGATGCGTCCTGCAAGGTCTACGTTCTGCGTCATTGCAGTAAACTGGTGTAACCCTTCAACATCTTTTGCAAGGTCAGGATAACGCTCTAATTGCGCGACAAACACTTCGTAGGTTGCAATAATATCTGCTTCGGCACTGTGAGCGTTCTCGATCTCTTTCTGGCAATAAAATTTATAGGCAGCAGCAAGGGTACGTTGCTCCATCTTGTGAAAAATATTCTGTACATCTACCATGCGGCGGCCTTTCATATCAAAGGCAATTTCTACCCTGAGAAATTCATCCACCAGCATCGGAATATCAAATTTATTGGAATTATAACCGGCGAGATCTGCATTGCCAATGAATGCGGAAATCTCCGGTGCCACTTGCTTAAACGTAGGTTCATTGGCTACATCCTTATCGTAGATCCCATGCACTTTTGATGCTCCCTCGGGGATGGGTATCTCCGGGTTCACTCTTTTGGTGAGCACCGATTTTGAACCATCCGGCATTAATTTCAAAATACTGATCTCTATAATACGATCAGCACCTACGGTAATTCCGGTAGTTTCAAGATCGAAAAAGGCAAGTGGCTTATGAAGCTTTATCATGGAAATGCGTTAAGGCGTACCCGTTATGGGAATTTTAAATCAACAACTACTTTAGATGTATTGGGATCAACGGTAATCTCTGTTTCTGCTTTACCCGCTTTCGGGTGCTTCATTACAATCTTATAAGTGCCGGGAGGCAAGGCAATATCAAATCGTCCGTTAGCGGCATTCGCTTCAATAGTAGCAACTGATGTTCCTGATCCGGCAGCAGTGATATACACGAATGCTCCTTTTGCCGGTGTGCCGAGGTTGGTAATTCCTCTTCCTTGTACCCAAGTCAGACTCGTTGGAAGTATTGGCTTTTCGAATTGCACTTTGTAGATATCATAATCCCCTAATCCACTATCCCGCACAGCTGCCATGTAAGCAGTTTTTGCATCGCTTGTAATTGCGAGATTAAAATCGTCATAAACAGAATTTATCGGATATCCCATGTTAATCGGTTTTGTAAACTCTTCCGATTCGCTGTTCTTCATTGTTGCAAATATGTCAAGTCCACCCATGCTTTGATGTCCGGTAGAACTGAATAACATCGTTTTTCCGTCGAGCCAGATCAATGGGTAATCTTCATCGCCTTTTGTATTAATAACATCACTCAAGCGCTCAGGCTTTCCCCATCCTGTAGATTCGGTACGTGTGCTCTTGTAAATATCCTTTCCTGTTTTTCCGTCTACAGCCTCAGCAGAGAAATACAGCGTGAGTCCGTCCGGTGTCATTGTAGCTCCTGTTTCGAGCACCTTGGTTTGAAAATCTTTATTGATGAGTACCGGCTTTGTCCAGGTTTTCCCTTGTAATTCCGAAATATAAATATCTCCACTTGCATCAGGACCTTCACGGTAAATCAACATGCGATCGCCAGTCATATTGAGGAACATTGTTTCTTCATAGAACTCCGTATTTACGGTGATTCCAACGTTCTTTACTTTAGAACGGCTGGTATCATTTTGTGTGAAGAACATAACATCAGAAGGAGATTCTCCGAGTTCATCTACGAGTCCGCCGGTGGTTCCTTTCTTCTTGGTAGAAAAATACACAATTGTATCTGCAGCCCCCATGATCGGACGAAAATCTGCTCGATCAGAATTGATGGTTTTGCCGAGATTGGTCCATGTACATGGCATAGGATTAGCGGTCAAACTTTTTGCATTATGACTCCACTCTACCCACATATCAAATTTCAGCTTTGCATCTACGGTTCCACCTTTAGATACCCGAAACGCTTCATATGTTTCGATGGCTTTGTCATATAAACCCGCATAGTGATACGCCTTTCCCAAATCGAATAAAACATCTTTCGGTTTTTCCTTGGTATTGGCATTCGATGCAAACTCGAGATAAGGAACAGCCTTGTGCTTAGCTACATTCGTCAGCAAATAACACATCCCGAGCTTATGATTAAAGTCAGCATTGTTGGGCTCCGTGAGTACAAGTCTTTCATAGATCTTCAATGCATCACCGTAGCTCAGGCCTTTGTACAATGCTTCCGCTTCTTTTTTGAATTCCTTTGCTTCATCCGGAGTATATGGCTTGATAGCTGGTTGCTTCTTTTGTGCAACAAGATTACCGGTGAGGAGGAAGAGAAGTATAATCAGCGAAATTCTTTTCATAGCTATGTAATTGTACTGCAAAATAAGGGAAAAATGAGGCCATTATTGCCCTTAAGTTGTATCAATTATTCACAAAGGTCTTCCTTTCCATCCATTCTTCATAAATGGTCTGATTATAAAGGAAAACAAGGTGAAAAATGGATAAAACACCGACATTCCCAGCAGTGAAATAAGTTTAAAAGATTGTCCGGTTATTCCTGTCCATACGGAAGTAAGGATGGTTTCGGCGATAAATCTGATAGCCAAAATCACGGGGAGAAATTCGACATCATACACTCCCATCAGGGCTCCAGCTACAGCGAACACCCATCCGGCTGATGCAAGCATGACAATGGCTCCTACAAGGTGAATATACCCGGGTTCGTAATGTTTTACTTTTCCGTTCCAGCGGATTCGTTGTCGAAGTAGTGATGTAAAATCCGGCATCGGATAGGTCTGCACTACAGCATCCTGATGAATGGAGGGTACTACTCTACCCGGAAAATGCTTCATGAAATGCAACATCAGAAAAGTATCATCTCCTGAAGCAATGTGTGCATGCGATTGATACCCGTCAACTTCCTTCCAGGCAGATTTTAAAAAACACAAGGAAGCTCCGGTGTTGAGCAATGGTCGTTGCAGGGCCAGCGAACCCGCTCCTGCACTCTGTAAAACTGCTGTTTCCATTGCCTGAAATCCGGGCCAGAGCTGATCATCGGGTAACACTTTTACCATCCCACATACCATCACGGCATTTTTTTGAAGGGCGGTGTTTACGAGTTGTATTAGCCAACCCTTTTGCAATACACAATCAGCGTCGGTGGTGCATATCAGGTCGGTTGCTGAAGATTCAACACCGAGGCGCAATGCTTCTTTTTTTCCGGTCTTGTCCGGGGCTAGTTGTACGAGAGAAATACGGGAATCATTCACAGATCGGATAATCTCCATGGATTTGTCATCGCTGTGATCATCAATAAAAATCCACCTTGTTTTTTCTGCCGGATAGTTTTGTTGTTGCAGGGAGGCGATTAATCCGGGAAGATGTAAGGCTTCATTGCGCAAGGGAATCAATACAGTGACTTTCGGGAGATCGGCTGAAAGTTGTACGGGTGATTTTTGCAGACGTCGTACTGCTATATAAAACACCAGCAATAGCAG
>JBIIRF010000110.1:0-7112 GCA_044341715.1 Bacteroidia bacterium
CCGAATGCGGGAAATACGCCAGCGCTTTACGGTTATGGACAAGAGTTTTCGAAAGCCATGATTGATGCAGGCAATGCGAATGCTCACGTTGATGCAACAGCCCACGGAACACATGTTGCCGGAATCGCCACCGCGAATGGAGATAGTCTGGCTCCTTTCAAAGGCGCAGCACCAAAGTCAGATATCATTGCAGTTTCTCTCGATTTCAATCAGAGTGATGATAGCTGGTTAAGCACCATTGCAGATGCCGTTGATTACATATTTCACAAAGCAGATTCACTCAACAAACCTTGTGTCATTAATATCAGTGCCGGCACCTATATCGGATCGCATGACGGACTCGATTTACAGGCACAGGCAATTGACAACCTGGTAAAAGCAGCACCCGGAAGAATGGTAGTTGCGGCCGCAGGAAATGCAGGAAATTACCCGCTGCACGTCCAGCATCAGCTCACCAACGACTCCACTTTTACCTGGTTTCGACCTAGTGGAGCCAATCCTGTTTACATCGAATTCTGGGCCGACACAGCAGACTTAAACAATGTAGAATTTCGACTTGCCGCAGATAAAACCACACCTACATACGAAGAACGCGGACTCCTCAACTGGACCAATATCACACCCAACTTAGGACAGCTGAAAAACGATACCATCTGGAGCAGCAACGGAAACCGACTCGCTGTATTACAAACATACGGACAGTTAGTAAACGGCCGGTACAGTATGATTTACTACATCCTTCCCGACTCCACCACCTATCTATTCCGTCTGGAGACAAGAGGCAGCGGGAGTCTGGACTGCTGGAGCTTCGACATGGTTTCATCAGGTCTGCCGGCGCCCTCTGCATTCCCGAAAATCACACAATACACCTTACCTGATTATCAACAAAATATTTGCAGTTCATTTCAGTGTAGTGATGTAGTGATCTGCGTAGGACAATACGTTAACCGCAATAATTATATCGACGTAAACGGCAATCTTCAAACATTTCCCATTGTAGAAGGCAATCTCGCAGCCAGTTCCAGTCGTGGACCAACAAGAGACGGCCGCACAAAACCCGACATCACGTCTACAGGAGAGATGACACTCTCAGCACTCAAACTAAGCAGTGCCGCCTGGTTTCTCGCCAATCAGCCATTCAAACTTGCACAAGGAGGCATGCATATTCGCGACGGAGGAACATCCTCAGCAGCACCGGCAGTAGCAGGAGCTATAGCCCTTTATCTACAGAAAAATCCAACTGCCAATTGGCTCGATATCCGAAACCGCGTATTGTACTGCTCCACACAGGATAATTTCACCGGCACCAATCTGCCCGACAACATGTATGGACATGGAAAACTGGATGCATTTGCAATGATGAATGGATGCAGTGCACTCTCGGTTTCCGAGCAGCAACCCGCCTTCTTCAGTCTGTACCCGAATCCGGCAACAGATGCACTAACGATACGCCTATCCGAAAATATTCGTATTGCCACTATTCAACTTTGGACATCCAATGGCGCCTTGTTAAAAACGCTCAATACCGATACCAATGAGCCATTGATAACAATCCCACTCGGCGAATTCGAATCAGGAATTTACTTTATCACCTGCCGGACCGAAGACGGAAAAACCGAGAGTCATCCATTCTTAATTGCAGAATAATGAGGCCTTAAGGATTTCAGGGAGTCCAAGTTCCCTGAACTTTTTACTTTTGCCGTGTGATTCAATCCGTCGGGAAATATCTTTCGCTGGTCAAATTCTCCCATACCATCTTCGCACTTCCATTTGCGGTGATTGGTTTCATGTTAGCCATCCATCAGCAGCCGGACGCTTTCAGCGAGATCCTGGCTGTTAAAGTACTGCTCTGCATGGTGTTTGCCCGGACAGCAGCCATGGCCTTCAACCGATGGACCGACCGAAACATTGATGCGAAAAATCCACGCACAATAATTCGTGAAATACCGGCAGGACAGATTTCCGCCAACGCTGCACTTTACTTCACCATACTTAACTGCGCTGCATTCATTTTGACCACCTGGTTTATCAACCCGCTATGTTTTGGTTTATCATTTGTTGCACTGGCAGTGGTTCTCGGCTATTCATATACGAAGAGATTCACTGCACTTTGCCACCTCGTACTTGGAATTGGATTATCGCTCGCCCCCATAGGGTCCTGGATAGCGGTCATTGGAGAATTCGCAATAGTACCTTTATTATTCTCCGGAGCTGTCCTTTGTTGGGTCAGTGGATTCGATATTATTTATGCATTACAAGATGAAAAATTTGACCGGGAAAACAAGTTGCATTCTATCCCTGGATACTTTGGAGCAGAAAAAGCGTTAAAAATATCCCGCAATTTGCATTTAGCCTCCTCATTGTTTATTCTCGCAGCCGGATTTCAAGGACAATTCCATCTTATTTACTTTCTTGGCTGGGCCTTTTTCACAGGGCTATTAATTTATCAGCATCGCCTGGTAAAACCACAGGATTTGAGCAAAGTAAATCTTGCCTTTTTCACTACAAACGGAATCGCAAGTGTGGTTTTTTCAATCTTTGTACTAGTGGATCTTGTTTTTTGTTAAATCAACCCCAATTCATATTAAATTTTCTGCACCAACATTAATCCATTTGCATGATTTCTTTATTTTTGATAAATTGCATACGAAATACACTATTACAAAACATGAACAAACATTACTTACAAAGAATCGCACTCTTTTGCCTGATTTTATTACTAAACAATAATGCAAGCGCTCAATTAGTCATAGAGTGGCAAAAATGTTACGGAGGGTCTACTTTTGAGCAACCCTTTACTACAGAAAGAACTCGTGACGGAGGAATTATCAGTGCCGGTTTTTCTGAATCAGTCGATGGGGACATCACCGGAAACCTGGGCAACTATGACTGGTGGATCCTGAAAACCGACAAGGACGGAAATAAAGAATGGGCACGAAATTATGGTGGAAGCAACTATGATAAATGTCGCGCAATCATGCAAAATGACGATGGTACTTATATGGCCTTTGGTAGTTCTCACTCAGACAATGGCGATGTCCCTCTAAATCATGGAGAAGCTGATTTCTGGCTCTTAAAACTTGATTCATTAGGCAATATCCTTTTCAATCAGGTATACGGCGGCTCACAGGAAGAAGGTGGTCGCGGGATTATACGTACAGCTGACCGGGGCTGGATGCTTGTTGGCTGGGCAGCTTCCAATGATGGCGATATCGTAGGCAATCATGGAACCAAAGATGCATGGCTCTGCAAACTAGACTCTAACGGAGCGGTTCAATGGAGTCGTTGTTACGGTGGATCACTTGAAGATCGCGCGAGATATGTTATTCAATTAGCTGATGGAGGTTATGTTTTCGGCGGAAATGCAAAATCAAATGATGGCGACCTTTCCATCAATCAAGGCGGAGAAGATTTCTGGATTGTACGTGTTGATTCCGTCGGAAATATGTTATGGAACACACCATTGGGAACCACTGCTGATGATCGAATTTATTATGTTGCACCTGACTGGGATGGCGGCTTTCTTGGCATTGGAAGAAATGGTGCTAACAATGGAGATGTAAACGACAATCATGGACTTGAAGATTTATGGATTATCAAAGTAGATTCTATGGGTGCACTTGTATGGAGTAAATCGCTCGGAGGGTCGTCCGACGATGGTGGATTCCGAATCGAGTCCACTGCAGATCACGGCTACTTTATTACCGGAACCACTCGTTCAAGCGACGGAGATTCACCAGGCACAAATGGACAATCTGACTATTGGTTTATAAAACTTGACTCTGCATTGAATTTTGTCTGGAATGATCATATCGGTGGTAGTCGCGCAGACCACTGCAATGACATTCTTTATGCAGATGACGGAGGTTATTACATGACTGGATTTACATTAAGTAATGACACTCTTCCATACGCATTTAACAATCATGGCCAAGGCGATTATTGGTTTGCGAAAGTATTTTACTGCACCGACAGGGACACAAGCCTTACTCCCGGCAACTCAACAATTTGTCCTGGCACAAGCATCAATATTTCTACATCAACAAATTACACCGCCTTCAACTGGAGCAATGGCGATACAACAAATATCATCAATGTCTCTACTCCCGGAAGTTATTCTGTTGTAATGAGCGACTTTAACGGATATTGTGTTTACAACTCCGACACTGTAGTGATCTCCAATTATGCAGCACCTGCTACACCCGTCATTACAGAATCAGGTGGAATTTTAACAGCTAGCGGAACTGGAACATTCCAATGGTATGTAAACAACACGCTGATCCCTGGCGCTACTTCCAATACAATTACAAATTTCACAGCATCCGGAGATTACACTTGTGTTATAACAGACAATAATGGATGTACAGCAACATCAAGTGCATTCAATTTATCAGTTGGACTTAACAATACCGATCCTGAAAATCTGGTGGCAATAGCACCCAATCCTTTCAACAACGAACTTCATCTTACGTTCAATTCCGCTACAAAATCAGCCGGAAAAATCTTCATTTACAACTTACAAGGTCAAGAAGTTTTTAGTTCCATTTACGATCCAGGGAATGGAAATAACACAGTAACTCTCCCACTGGCATGGCTGGAATCCGGCACGTATTTACTTTCTATTCAATTGCAAGACAGCCAACGAGCAGACCGGATAATTATCAGACAATAAAGGTCAAAGGACAGGTAAAATTCGCCCAACTACCTGTTTCACACTAAATAAGGCCCGCTTAAGACCGTAAATTCGTGTTTTAAGCGGGCTTTTTGTAAATTTGCGAGAATCCTTTTCCGAGTAAATCAAATGACGTCGACAATGGAACAAAGCAACACAACCTCAGGAATAGCGCCCAAAGATTTATCGTTCGATGAATTTAAGTCAATCATCATAAACGACTACAAGTTGGTTTATGAAAGTCGTCAGGCAAGTCTGATCGGCCGTAAAGAGGTACTCACCGGCAAAGCCAAATTCGGCATATTCGGTGACGGGAAAGAGTTGGCGCAGATCGCCATGTCGAAGGTTTTCAAAAATGGTGACTTCCGGTCAGGGTATTATCGCGATCAGACTTTTATGTTTGCAGCAGGACTACTGAGCGTTCAAGAATTCTTTGCGCAGCTATATGCTCATCCTGATGTTGCAGCAGAGCCTTCATCTGCGGGCAGATGTATGAATGGACACTACGCTACTCGACTTTTAAATGAAGATGGAAGCTGGAAGAGACTCGTCGATCTGAAAAATTCTTCTGCAGATATTTCCCCGACAGCAGGACAGATGCCTCGATTATTGGGTCTCGCACTTGCCTCCCGCTTATACAGACAATCGCCTGAGCTTTCTGCGAAGATGAATGGATTCACCGCCAATGGAAATGAAGTTGCATTTGGAACTATCGGTGACGCATCTACGTCGGAAGGTTTATTTTTCGAAACCATCAATGCTGCTGGTGTAATGCAGGTACCCATGGCTATTAGTGTCTGGGATGATGGATATGGAATTTCTGTTCCTGCAAAATATCAAACAACCAAACAGAGCATCTCCGAAGTATTAAAAGGCTTTGAAAAAACTGACGACAAAGATGGCTTTGTGATATTGACAGCAAAAGCATGGGATTATCCCGGACTTATCGATACCTACGAAAGAGGAATCGAGATTTGCCGCACACAACACATACCGGTACTATTCCACATTCAGGAAGTCACACAACCACAAGGTCACTCTACCAGCGGCTCTCATGAGCGATACAAATCGAAAGAACGTTTAGCATGGGAAGAAGAATATGATTGCATCCGTAAATTCCGCGAATGGATACTGAATGGAGCAATTGCTACTTCCGAAGAACTGGACGAAGCAGAAAAAGCTGCTAAGAAATCTGCCTCTGATTCCCGGAAAAGAGCATGGGACAGTCATCAGCAGGCAATCAAAGAAGAAATAAACCAGGCCGTAGCTATCATTGAGCAAATGGCCGCAGAGAGTCCTAACAAAGTTTTCATTGAAGTTTGCGCATCAAAACTTAAAGAGATATCTGAGCCGGAAAGAAAAGAAATCAACGTTGCTGTTAAGAAGGCATTGCGCTATGTCAGAGAAGAAGAAACTGTTTCGCGTGACCGGATGATTCAATGGCTACGCAGCTTTGATCAGAAAAATGCTGACCGCTATGATTCACATCAATTCAGCGAAAGCAAATGGAGTGTAAAAAATATTCACGCGGTACCAGCAACCTACGCTTCTGACGCTCCTGCTATGGATGGTCGGGAGATTCTTCAGGCACACTGGGATCACCAACTTGCCAAACGTCCGGAAGTATTTATTTTCGGAGAAGACGTTGGAAATATTGGCGGTGTAAACCAGACTTATGCCGGCTTACAGGCAAAGTACGGAGAAAACAGAGTATTTGATACCGGAATCCGCGAAGCAACTATTATCGGACAAGGAATCGGAATGGCTTTAAGAGGCATGCGTCCTGTTGCAGAAATTCAATACCTCGATTATCTGGCCTATGCAATTCAAGTGCTGACTGATGATCTGGCTTGTTTACATTATCGCACACGAGGCGGACAAAAAGCACCACTCATCATTAGCACGCGTGGACATCGACTCGAAGGTGTATGGCATTCCGGTTCTCCGATGCAATTTATCCTCGGCTCCTTACGTGGCATACATGTACTGGTGCCAAGAAACATGACACAGGCTGTTGGGTTTTACAATACATTGCTTGAAAGCGACGAACCGGCATTGGTTATTGAACCTTTGAACGGTTATCGTATCAAAGAGAAAATGCCATCGAATCTTGACAGTTTTAAAATACAACCCGGACATGCAGAAGTTTTGCAACAAGGTACTGATGTAACCATTGTGACCTACGGTTCATGCATCCGTATAGCACAGGAAGCGATTCAACCGTTGAGCGAAGCCGGAATAAGTGTAGAACTCATCGATATTCAGAGTTTATTGCCGTTCGATCTTGACCATACCATCGTCAAATCACTCGCCAAAACCAACAAGATCCTCTTCTTTGACGAAGATGTACCCGGAGGAGCAACAGCCTTCATGTTACAACAGGTAATGGAAATACAGGGAGGATACCGACATCTGGATATGGAACCCCGCACGCTTACTG
>JBIIRF010000111.1:0-7029 GCA_044341715.1 Bacteroidia bacterium
GTACACCCTGCTTTCTTCGTAACTTTGCGGCTCAATTTGCATCTCAAATGAAAAACGAAACGAACGTACTCACCGATCACCAGATCAGTGAAATGCTTAAAACCCTGGGGATTGAAAAAATTAACCTTGGAGCGACCACAGGAACCAAATGGTTTCAGACAAAAGGAGAAATCATTGAATCCTATTCACCGGCCGATGGAAGTTTAATCGCATCTGTTCAACAGGCCACTACTGAAGATTACGAACAGATCATTGAAAAAGCTCAGGAAGCATTTAAAACCTGGAGAATGATTCCGGCACCTAAGCGCGGGGAGATTGTACGTCAGATGGGAGATGCATTGCGTCAGTACAAAGAACCATTGGGTAAACTCGTTTCCTATGAGATGGGAAAAATTTATCAGGAAGGTTTAGGTGAAGTACAGGAGATGATCGACATCTGTGATTTTGCAGTCGGCCTTTCCCGTCAGTTATATGGATTAACCATGCACAGTGAACGCTCACGTCACCGCATGTACGAACAATATCATCCACTCGGAATCATCGGTGTAATTTCTGCTTTCAATTTCCCTGTAGCAGTATGGAGCTGGAATGCGATGCTTGCGTTGGTTTGCGGCGATACAGTAGTATGGAAACCATCTTCGAAAACTCCTCTCTGCGCCATTGCTGTGCAGAAAATTATGGAGAAAGTACTTGCCGACAATAAGGTACCGGAAGGAGTATTGAATCTGGTAGTAGCATCGTCGAAACATGTAGGCGATAATTTCCTTGCCGATAAACGTGTTCCACTTATCTCTGCAACCGGTTCAACCCGCGTTGGACGTCGTGTAGGTAAGATTGTAGGAGAGCGTCTCGGAAGATCATTACTCGAATTGGGAGGAAACAATGCCATCATCATCAGTGAAAAAGCTGATCTTGATATCGCATTGCGCGCTGTACTTTTCGGAGCAGTAGGAACAGCAGGACAACGTTGTACCAGCACCCGCCGCCTGATCATTCACGAGAGCATCTACGCAGCCTTTACACAGAAATTAAAAGCAGCTTACGAACATATTCGTATAGGCCATCCGTTAGATAGCAATACCCTCGTAGGTCCATTGATCGACAAAGGCGCAGTAAATGATTTCACCAACGCTATTGAAGCAGCACGTAAAGAAGGCGGAAAAGTATTGTATGGCGGAGAAGTGCTCAGCGGCGAAGGTTACGAAAGCGGAACTTATGTAGTTCCTTGTATCATCGAAGCACAGAATCATTATCATATTGTACAGGAAGAAACATTTGCACCTATTCTGTATCTGATGAAATATTCTACAGTGGAAGAAGCCATCGCACAACAGAACGATGTACCTCAGGGACTTTCTTCGTCTATCTTCACACGTGATCTTCAGGAAGCAGAAGCATTCCTTTCACACGAAGGATCAGATTGTGGAATTGCCAATGTAAACATCGGAACTTCCGGTGCAGAAATCGGTGGTGCTTTCGGTGGAGAAAAAGATACCGGCGGTGGACGTGAATCCGGAAGTGATGCATGGAAAATTTATATGCGTCGCCAGACAAATACCATCAACTACTCCAAAGAACTTCCACTCGCACAAGGTATCCGCTTCGATATCTAAAACAAACGTTTATTCTACGACTAGTTTCGGTGGCCTGGCATACTTTTGTCGGGCCACTGATTTTTTATGAAAATTTAAGATTTACACTGTCGTATGAATAAGATTAATTCAAACTATTTACATTCAGACATTACAGCAAAATGTCTGGAGGCCTTCTATAAAGTTTACAACAAACTAGGGCATGGTTTTCTGGAAAAAGTTTACGTCAACGCCCTGAGTATTGAATTAAAAAAAGCCGGACTGACCATACAAAGAGAATACCCAATCGATGTTTACTATGAAGGTGACAAGATTGGTATTTACTTCTCTGACATTATGATTGATGAAAAGGTCATTATTGAAGTGAAGGCGGTTGAAGTCTTAAATCCGGCTCATGAAGCACAATTAATCAATTATCTGCGTGCGACCGATATTGAAGTCGGATTATTATTTAATTTTGGAAAGAAACCTGAATCCAGAAGGAGAGTACTGACTGCTCCATACAAGGAACATAAAAAATCATAACTTTCATAAAAAATCAGTGGCCAAGCCGGAAATGCTATGTTAAAGATCGATATACATACCCACATAATTCCCGAACACTTACCGAATTTCAAAGAGAAGTACGGTTATGGCGGATTTATTTCACTGGATCATCATAAACCCTGCTGCGCACGCATGATGATCGATGACCGGTTTTTTCGGGAGATACAGGACAACTGCTGGTCGGCGGAAACGCGGATAAAGGAATGTGATCACCATCACATCGACATGCAGGTACTGAGCACCATCCCGGTGATGTTCAGTTACTGGGCGAAACCGGCAGATGCGCTCGACGTGAGTATGTTTTTGAACGATCACATCGCCTCTATCGTTCACGCCTATCCGAAAAGATTCATCGGTCTGGGTACGATTCCGCTGCAGGCACCTGATCTGGCTATCAAAGAATTGGAGCGTTGTATGAAAATCGGTTTGCGCGGTGTACAGATCGGCTCACACGTTAACGACTGGAACCTGAATGCACCTGAACTGTTCCCGGTTTTTGAAGCAGCGCAGGAGTTAGGTGCTGCGATCTTCGTGCATCCATGGGATATGATGGGCAAGGAGAAGATGAATAAATACTGGCTTCCCTGGCTTGTCGGAATGCCTGCGGAAACATCGCTCGCTATCTGCTCGATGATCTTCGGTGGAATTTTCGAACGCCTCCCGAATCTCCGTGTTGCTTTTGCGCATGGCGGTGGAGCTTTCCCTACTTCTATCGGTCGCATCGAACATGGTTTTCATGTACGTCCTGATCTGGTGGCAGTCGATAACAAAGTGAATCCGCGTGAGTACCTCGATAAATTTTACCTCGACACATTGGTACACGATCCGATGATGTTGGATTTTCTGATGAAGCTGATGGGACCAAAGCAACTCGCGCTGGGCACCGACTACCCATTTCCGCTCGGAGAACTCGAACCCGGCAAGCTGATTGGGTCAATGCCCTACAGTGATGAAATCAAAGAACGTCTCTATAGCGGCACTGCACTCGAGTGGTTAGGGATGTCTATCTGATCTCTCATCGCTGGTGTACTTCGATGGCCTCAAACAGCAATGAACGCAATCCTTCGTGGTAGATATCTGATGGTTTCCGGATGATATAATGACGGATGTATTTTCTGTCGGTAGCGGTAAGCAATCCACCTTCATCGTCGAGAGCAGCTCCGTTGCAAAAGCCAAGTTCGATGCGATCCTTTCTCGGGTTCAGAAAAAACAACATCCGCGGACAATCAAAAAACGGAATTTTATAGCGAATCCGCTCGGTCATCATCGGGTGCAGATTCAACAATAGCGCTCTGGTTTCTTCCAGCAATGGCTGAATACGGGGATCTGAATCAGCAATAAATTCGTCAACAGTCATGGGAGATATTGAATTTACCTAAATTCGTAAAAATTTTCATCTCATGAAGAAAAGTGAAAAAATAAAACCACTGAACTTTTCGACTTCGTGGAGCTATGCCCCGGCACCGGAAGGGACAGAACATGTTCAACTCAAGGAACAGTATTCGCTCTTCATCAATGGTAAGTTTACTGCGCCTGCACAGGGTAAGTATTTCGATACTATTAATCCGGCTACGGAAAAGAAGATCGCAAGTGTGGCCCAGGCAAGTGCTGCTGATGTAGACAAAGCAGTAAAGGCGGCCCGCACTGCACATAGTGGTGTTTGGTCGAAGATGCCAGCTGCAGAACGTGGGAAGTATCTCTACCGCATCGCCCGTATCCTGCAAGAGAAAGCCCGTGAGCTGGCCGTTATTGAAAGCATTGATGGAGGCAAACCGATTCGGGAAAGCCGCGATATTGATATTCCCCTGGCAGCTGCACATTTCTTCTACTATGCCGGATGGGCTGATAAGATGGACTATGCCTTTCCGGGCAGAAAAGCAGAATCGTTAGGTGTAGCCGGACAAATCATCCCCTGGAATTTTCCGTTGCTGATGGCTGCCTGGAAAATTGCACCGGCACTGGCCTGCGGAAACACCGTTGTATTAAAGCCTGCAGAGACCACACCACTCACCGCTTTAAAGCTAGCTGAAATCATTCAGGAAGCAGATCTGCCACCCGGAGTTGTGAATATTTTAACCGGCGACGGCATTGCAGGATCAGCATTGGTCAATCACCCGGGCATCGATAAAGTAGCTTTCACCGGATCCACAGAAGTTGGGAAAATTATTCAGCGTGCACTGGCAGGTACTGATAAAAAATACACGCTGGAGTTAGGCGGAAAAGCGGCCAATATTATTTTCGAAGATGCAGCCATCGATCAGGCGGTAGAGGGAATCATCAATGGAATTTTCTTTAATCAGGGACATGTATGCTGCGCCGGCTCACGATTGTTTGTGCAGGAGGGTGTCGCCAAAGAAGTCATCCGCAAATTAAAAGACCGTATCTCTACCTTGATCGTAGGAGATCCCCTCGATAAAAACACTGATATCGGTGCGATAAACTCCAAAGCACAACTCAGCAAAATAAAATCACTCGTACAAGCCGGAATCAAGGAAGGCGGTGAATGCTGGCAGAGTGATTGTGCAGTTCCCTCGAAAGGATTCTGGTTCCGCCCTACTCTCTTCACTAATGTAGCACAGTCGCATAAAATTGTACAGGAAGAAATTTTCGGACCGGTACTCGCCATCCAGACTTTCCGCACCCTGGAAGAAGTAGTGGAGAAAGCAAACAATACACCCTACGGTCTTAGCGGCGGTGTATGGACAGACAAAGGATCGAAAATATTTAACGTAACCGGAAAGATCAAAGCCGGTGTACTCTGGGCCAATACATATAACAAGTTTGATCCGACAAGTCCGTTCGGTGGTTATAAAGAAAGCGGAGTCGGACGCGAAGGCGGACTTCACGGATTAATGCCTTACGTTAAACTTTCTTAATTTACGGAAATCATGGCAACAAAAACAGCAGTTAAATCTGCCGGAGCAAAGAAGGCAGCAAGTAACGGAAGCACTAACGGTAGTGCCACTACGCAAAAACGACTTGATATCCGCAAGACGTATAAAATTTATATCGACGGTAAATTTCCGCGCACTGAATCGGGGCGTGTTTACCTGCTGAAGAACCTCATCGGCGAACCCATTGCCAATATCTGTCGTGGCTCCCGCAAGGACCTGCGCGATAGCATCGTCAGCAATCGCAAAGCACAGAGCGGATGGGCCAAACGATCAGCTTATAACAAAGGACAAATACTCTACCGTATTGCTGAAACCCTCGAAGGACGCAAGGCACAATTCGTAGAATCATTCATCCGCCAGGGATTATTACCAGCTGCAGCCATTCAGGAAACCGAAGCAGCGATTGATCTTCTTGTTTACTATGCCGGATGGTGTGATAAATACATTCAGGTTTTCAGCAGTGTAAATCCGGTAGAGAGTTCCCACTTCAATTTTTCATACCATGAACCGATGGGAGTAGTTACGGTTATCGCTCCGGAAGAAAGTGGATTACTTGGCCTGGTTGCTGCCATTGCACCGATGATTGTCGGTGGAAATGCCTGCACGGTAATGGCCAGTGAAAAATATCCGATGACCGCCATCGATTTCGCAGAAGTGTTGCATGCATCTGATGTTCCCGGAGGAGTTGTAAATATCATCACCGGATACCGCAAAGAATTCCTTTCACATGCCGCATCGCATATGGATGTGAACGGCATCGTCTACAGCGACCTCAATGCTGAACAACGCAAGCTCGTACAAACGAATGCTGCCGGAAATGTAAAACGAGTTATCGATTTTTCGAAAGAGGATTTAGCAACTCCGTACCGCATCTTATCCGGACAAGAAGTAAAAACAACCTGGCATCCGATCGGGAGTTGAATAGTAACTCCCGTAAACAAAAAAAGCAGGAGTTCCTTTGCATTCATGAAGATGCGGGAACTCCTGCTTTCAGTTTTATATTCTTTGTATTTTTCTAACTATTGATCTACGAAATGTACTTTTCTTAATACGCTCTCTCGTTCAGGCCCTGCACGTAATTGATGAACGCTTTGCAGGAAACGCGGTTACCGCCGGGAGTCGGGTAGTCGCCGCTGAAGTACCAGTCGCCGGTATTCTCCGGACAAGCCTGATGCAGATCTTCAATCGTCTGGAAGATTACCTCCACCTCTGCATTACAATCTGCAGGCGTCACCAGTTGCGCAACACGGGCAGAAATCTCTTCCGCAGTGAATGGTGCATAAATTTTCTTCACCACATTCTCTGCATCGCCTCCACGTTTCAGCTGCTCTTTACACTCTTCAAAAACCTGATCGATTAACGATTCCATATTGCGTTCTTCCAGCAGACTGATCGCCGCTTTGAAAGCAATCAGGTCGCCGATCTTCGCCATATCGATCCCATAACAATCAGGGTAACGGATCTGCGGTGCCGAAGAAACGATCACGATCTTACGTGGCTGCAAACGATCGAGCATACGGATGATACTATTCCGCAGCGTTGTACCGCGCACAATCGAATCATCAATCACCACCAGATTATCTACACCGGCTTCAACAGTACCGTAGGTAATATCATAAATATGCGCCACCATATCACTACGATCATTATCGTTGGTGATGAAAGTACGCAGCTTTGCATCTTTAATCGCAATTTTTTCAGCACGTGTACGGATAGCCAAAATCTCCGAAAGTTTCGCCGCATCCACATTCGCACCCAGCTCCAGAATTTTCTGCTTCTTCACCTCACTCAGGAAATCATCCATTCCCTTGATCATTCCGTAAAATGCCACCTCTGCGGTATTCGGAATATAACTGAAAACGGTATGACGCAAATCGTGGTCGACGGATTTCAAAATAGCAGGACATAGATTACGGCCCAACTGCTGACGCTCTCTGTAAATATCTTTATCGCTGCCACGGCTGAAGTAAATACGCTCAAACGAACAAGATTTACGC
>JBIIRF010000127.1:0-6588 GCA_044341715.1 Bacteroidia bacterium
CTCAGAAGATAAAGGAGGAAAAACACAATATGCATGAAGCAGACCTTTATGCTGCTTTTGAGAGTGAGAAAAGACAAAAGGAAATTGATTATTTGGAGGATTCGAGGGATAAGATGTTGTTTTATAATTCCCGTCTTATCAGCATGCGAAATGGTTTGATTATTTCGTTGTCGTTTAGTCTGGTTCTTGGTACAATAATTTATAAAGCTTACCGCGATAAGCGTCGGGTAAACAGCGAACTGATGCGGAAGTTTCAGGAAGTACGTCAAAAGAATGAGGAGATAAAAAGTAAAAGTCAGCAAATAGAAGCTATCAATGCTACCTTACTCGATATAAACGGTTCTCTGAATAAAAATGAGTTTCAGCTGAAGGAAGCGCAACGTATTGCCGGTTTAGGTAGTTGGGAGTTTTCCATGGAGACCAAAACCTGCGCATGGTCTGATCAGCTGGGAATGATTTTCTTTCCACATGGGGTGAATGATCGTCATAGTGGTATCCGCGCTTTTGTGAATCGTATCGTGGTTGAGGATCGGATGAGTGTGTGGAAGGAATTGAAAAGTGTTTTCAAAGAGGGGAAAGAAGCGGAAGTGCAGTTCAGAGTTGGACTGGATGCAGATGATGTTCGTTTTATCAACGCGCGTGCTGTTCCGATGTTTGATTCGAGAGGTAATATGATTATGATTGCCGGAACTGTTTTTGATAATACGATTCAGAAAAAAATCGAGTTGACCTTGTTGGATGCTAAGGAGCATGCAGAGCTGGCAAATCAGTCGAAGGGTGTCTTCCTGGCGAATATGAGTCATGAAATCCGTACGCCATTAAATGGAATTTTAGGTTTTACGGATGTGCTGCTGAAGGAAAATGTTACTCCTCCTCAGCGGGAATATTTGAAACATATCAAAAATTCAGGAGATACTTTATTGGTCTTACTGAATGATATTCTTGATTTCAATAAAATTGAACACGGCAAACTGGAGATTGAAAAACTGAACTATCAGTTCCGTGAAATGGTGGAGCTGGCTTTAGCTCCTTATAAATTGCAGGCCTCCGAGAAGGGAATAAATCTTAAAATAACTTGTTCTCCGGAAATTCCCCCTTTCATTTTAGGGGATCCTCATCGTACTCGTCAGTTACTGGTTAATTATGTATCGAATGCGTTGAAGTTTACTAAGAGTGGTACGGTAATGGTTGATATCAGGGTGGAGAATGTGAGTGTTCCTGATGGAAAGGACCTTTCGATTAAGTTCGTCGTGAGTGATTCTGGAATTGGTATCCCTGAAGATAAACAGGCCGATATTTTTAATGCCTTTACTCAAGCTGACAGTTCAACTACGCGAAAATATGGTGGAACTGGTTTGGGATTGGCTATCAATAAGCAATTGTCTATCCTTATGGGTGGTGATACGGGTGTGGTGAGTCCGGGTGCGTTGGCTTCATCTTTTAATCCGGGATCTGATTTTTGGTTTACCATTCGGGTGCAGCGTGGTGTATATGACTCAGTAAAAGTTGCTGCCTCTTCTACGGAGGATGATTTTGTGTTCAATCGCCGGATTAAAATTCTGGTGGCGGAAGACAATCATATCAATCAGATTCTGATGCGTAAGGTGCTGGAGAATATGAATTGTGAAGTGACAATTGTGGAGAATGGAAAGCAGGCAATTGATGCACTGGATATGTCCGATTTTGATGTTGTGTTATTGGATATTCAAATGCCGGTGATGGATGGTCATCAGGCAACTATGTTGATACGTCAGTCGCTTTATAGCGAAGTTCCGATTATTGGCGTCTCAGCAAACGTTTTTAAAGAGGATGTCGAGAAAAGTTTGAGTGTGGGTATGGATGCCCATATTGGAAAGCCATTTACCTCGAAGGATCTTTTTAGGGTGATGAAAAATCATCTGCCTGCGGAAGTGACTACTAAAGCCTGATTATTTTTTCTGGAAGAGTGCAGCCATCTGTACTGCAGTTACTCCGGCTTCAAAACCTTTGTTCCCGTATTTACCTCCGGCACGATCAATAGCTTGTTGCATATTGTCGGGAGTCAATACTCCGAAAATAACAGGTTTGTTGTATTTAATAGTGAGTGAAGTGAGTCCTTGTGAAACGCTGTGACAGATAAAATCGAAGTGTTTGGTTTCTCCCTGAATAACACAGCCCAGACAAATAACCGCATCATAGGACGAATCCTGAAGCAGGAGGGATGCTCCCGCTGTGAGTTCAAAACTTCCGGGTACTTGTCGGATAATAATATTTTGTTCTAATGCACCTGCCAGTTTTAATGCTTCAATCGCTCCATCACGAAGTGCAAAAGTGATGGTATCATTCCATTCTGCAACGACAATGCCGAACCTGAAAGATTCGGCATTGTGTAAATTTTCCGGAAGTTTTGAGAGTGACTGGTGTGCAGACGACATCTGAAATTATTTTCCTAATGATGCTTCAGCACGACCAATGTATTTTTCAATATCACGTGCTTCAGAACTGAATGGGAAGTCGTTTTTAATCTGATTGTAAATATCAATGGCAGACTGATAGTCGTTCTTCTTCTCGTAAACAAAAGCCTGGCGCATCAGGAAGAGTGGACGCGTGAAATTATTATCGTCCCAGTCTGCAGCTTTTTTGAAGAAGTTCAGTGACTCGTCCAGTTGATTCAACTCCAGATGAGCAGAGGCAATGCCACCCAATGCGAGTGCACCGGTGATATCATCTTCAGCATCGTAGTTTTTCAATGCTTCAATTGCCTTCTCGTAATCGCCCTTTTTCAGGAGACTCATTCCTAAATAGTAGTTGGCAAGATTGCCGGATGGAGCTGAACTGTAATTCTCAATGATCTCCTGGAAACCTGGATATGAACCGTCACCATTGATGGCGAGGGCTGCACTGTCCTGTCCGAAGTATTGCTCAGCCATGAACATTTCCTGCTGTGCATTTTCTTCCTGTGGTTTAACAATGAATTGAGTGTATCCAAAATAAGCGAGAACTACAGCAACGAGAGCCCCGCCAATAATACCAAGACTCTTTTTATTGTCATGGATATAGGATTCAGCTTTATCAATGCTTTCGGCTACATCTAAGCCCGTATTTTTATCGTCTGACATGCGCTATGAAGCAGTTTTATTTTTTTAAGAGCCGCAAAGATAAGGTAAATTTTAATGCGGAGAAAGTAGTGAAACTGAAAGGTTTAGGATTTTTTTAGGAGGAGGGCTTCCAGTCGATGCACAACTTTGTCGCCCGCTTTGTCCAGAAGGTGGTAAACTGATTCAAAATCAGTCATGTCGCCGTACCATGGATCGGGAACATCTTGCTGTCCCATTCCGGCAAATTCCAGGAAAAGATGGATTTTTTCTTGTTGGCTCTCGTTTGCCATTGCCTTTATATCTCTATAATTCGACGAGTCCATGGCAAAAATGATGTCAAATGAGTCGAGATCTGACTTTACCAGTTTGCGGGCTCTCTGTCCCGAAATATCAATATGGTGGCGCGCTGCGGTTGCTATTGAGCGTTTATCAGGAGCTTCTCCGGCATGCCAACCTCCGGTGCCTGCAGAATCAATGGTAACGCTGCTATTGTGGTGGGCGAGCTTTTCTCGTATTATTCCTTCTGCCAGGGGTGAGCGACAAATATTGCCCAAGCATACCATTAGAATTTTCATATCGATGGGATTAATCTGCAAGAGGCTGTAAAAATAAAAAGTCCCGACCGCTGTTGGCCGGGACTTTTATATCGCTCTTTTATAGTTATTAACGGCTGAGGTTAATTCTCTTCTGGAGATCTACTACCTGCGCCTTAAACTTCTTGTCAGTATCCATCAGATTGTTCACTGTACGGCAGGCATGCAATACTGTAGCATGGTCTTTTCCGCCACAATGCATACCGATATTTGACAGAGAAGATTTCGTGAACTGTTTGCTGAAATACATCGCTAATTGACGAGCCTGAACTACTTCACGCTTACGGGTTTTAGACTTCAGTACTTCAAGTGGAAGTTCAAAGTAATCACAAACAACTTTCTGGATATAATCGATGGAAATTTCATGAACGGTATTCTTCACAAATTTGTCAATCATCTGTTTCGCCAATTCAAGAGTGATCGGCTTTTTGTTCAGTGATGATTGTGCGATGATCGAAATTAAAGCGCCTTCAAGTTCGCGGATATTGTTCGTGATACTCAGTGCAATATACTCGGTGATTTCATTAGATAGTTCAATTCCGTCCACGTACATTTTCTTCTTCAGAATCGCAATACGTGTTTCAAGATCAGGTACCTGCAGATCAGCAGCTAAGCCCCATTTGAAGCGGGAGAGAAGTCGCTGTTCCATTCCCTGAAGATCAACCGGTGGTTTATCGCAGGTCAGGATGATTTGCTTGTTGTTTTGGTGAAGATGGTTGAAGATGTGGAAGAAAACGTCCTGTGTCTTCTCTTTACCCGCAAAGAATTGAATATCATCGATGATGAGTACGTCCATCATCTGATAGAAATGAATGAAATCGTTTTGGCTGTTGTTTTTTACGGAGTCAACAAACTGATGCATGAACTTCTCGCTGGGAACATACAGTACCGTTTTGTTCGGGAAGTTGTTTTTGATCTCAATACCAATAGCATGCGCTAAGTGCGTTTTTCCAAGACCAACTCCACCATATATTAAGAGTGGGTTGAAAGATGTACCGCCCGGTTTCTGTGCTACAGCGTAACCAGCTGATCTTGCGAGACGATTGCAATCACCTTCAACCAGATTGTCGAATGAGTAATTTGAATTTAATTGAGAATCAATATCAATTTTCTTCAGACCGGGAATGATAAAAGGATTCCGGATTCCGCCGCTGATTTGCTGAGGCATTGGTACTGAAGGATTCTTTAATCCACTGTTCCCTTTAGCAGGGACTTTAACAGTGTAAGGCTTAGCGTTTTGAGTGGAATTCTCCATTAAGATGGAATACTCTAAACGACCTTCTGTACCAAGTTCACGTTTAATCGTTTTACGTAATAGGCCAATGTAGTGCTCTTCCAGCCATTCATAAACGAACTGACTGGGTACCTCAATAGTTAAAGTGTTCTGATCCAGCTTAACAGCCTTGATTGGCTCAAACCAGGTCTTGAAATTTTGAGGGTTTACATTGTCTTTGATCAACTTCAAACAGTTTTCCCATACTAACTCGTGAGTGTTCTCTTTGGTTATTGTGTCTTTATCTTTTTGCATACCTGCGGAAGGCATTTGAAATTACTGGTGGAATTGTTGATTGAATTGTTGTACTCAAATTGTACTCGGCAAATATTGTTTAAAAAGATGTCAAAAAAAAATTTTTTTCGCCTTGACTTTTAAGAAATTTTTATAGCAGAGGATACATGGCTGACTTTCCGACCTTTTTCCTCCAGCAAAAAGTCAATTCTCCCGAGACGAATTCCGCCCCAGCCGGTTTGTGCGATTAAAACATTTTTTTCTTCGGAATTTTTTACTATAACCGGTTCGTCGAGGAAAGTGTGGGTGTGTCCGCCCAAAATCAAATCTATATTTTTAGTATTCATAGCCAGTACTGTATCACTGATTTTACTGTTTTCATATCTGTAGCCCAGGTGCGACAGGCAAATTACAAGGTGGCATTTCCGGTCGTTTCTCAGGTGCGAGGCGGTTTTATTTGCTAGCGCTAACGGATCCAGATAACGGATATTGGTGGTTAAGCGCTCATCTACAAGACCTTTGAGTTCAATCCCTACTCCAAATACACCAACCCTGATACCATCTCTCTCAAAGATACGAAACTTTTCGACATGTGCGTCCAGCGCTGTATTACTTAAATCATAGTTGATATTGAGGAAGGGGAACTTTGCATGAGGTAATTGCCTGATTAGTCCTTCAATGCCGTTGTCGAAATCATGATTTCCCAATGTGGCAGCATCGTAGCCCATGGATGTCATGGCTTTGAATTCGACTTCTCCTCCAAATAAATTGAAGTACGGTGTTCCCTGAAAGATATCTCCTGCGTCGAGCAATAGCACGTTTTCGCTTTCTTGTCTGATTTGACGAATGATCGTTGTGCGTCTGGCAACTCCACCCATGCCGGGAAATTTCGGGTCGTTGGCGGGAAATGGATCAATTCGGCTATGCGTATCGTTAGTGTGTAGAATGGTGAGACGTTTTACACCGCGTGATGCAAGAATTTCAGAGGGAATTCCCGCTAATGTGGTGAAGGCAAGAGCTTTTATTCCGGTGAGTAAAAATTCTCTTCGGTTAGTTTTTATATATGCGGCCATCCTTCATCATGTTTATTGGTTCGTTTCGTTTTCCGAATTCACTGAAGTCCTGAATTAGTGCATCTCGTACTTTGATGTCGAGGTTGGTTTTTTGTACCGCTTTCAGAAATTCAAATCCATCGCCACCGTTGGCTAGATAGTCTGAAGTGATAACAGTGTAACTCGACTGATTTTTATCATTGCTTCTGCTGAATACAACTTGCGTTGCTTGTTCGTTCTCAATTTTAAATCGGATGCCGGATACCGGTGCGCCTCCTTTTCTGGCAATGAAATTCAATAAGGTGTCTACCTGGTTTTTTGTGAGGCGTATCATCACCAATTCGTTTTCGAACGGCATG
>JBIIRF010000215.1:0-4735 GCA_044341715.1 Bacteroidia bacterium
GATCATCAATATCCTTTGACAGACAGATAATCGCCATTACCTCTGAAGCAGCGGTAATATTAAATCCATCTTCGCGGGGAACACCATTGGCACTTCCACCCAAACCAATAACGATCTGTCGAAGTGAACGATCATTCATATCCATCACCCGTTTCCACATCACTGTTCGGGAATCGATATTCAGGTTATTCGTTTTACTCTGAATATTATTATCAATTAGAGCAGCCAGCAGATTATTTGCTTTTTCGATCGCGGAGAAATCACCTGTAAAATGCAGGTTGATATCAATCATCGGGATGACTTGTGAGTATCCACCACCTGCCGCGCCACCTTTGATACCAAACACCGGACCTAAGGAGGGTTCACGCAACACCACCATTGAATTTTTTCCGATTTTATTCAAGCCATCATTGAGGCCAATCGAAACAGTTGTTTTCCCTTCACCAGCGGGGGTAGGATTTATCGCTGACACGAGGATCAGGTTCCCGGCGTCCACTTTGTTCTGATCAATTAACGACAGAGGAAGTTTAGCTTTGTATTTTCCGTATTGTTCCAGCAATTCAAGGTCGATGTTCAACCGGCGTGCAATATCACGAATTGACTTAATTTCCGCTTTCGTAGCAATTTCAAGATCCGTCAGGTGTTCTGTCGTAGGCATAATCAGGTATTTACAGTAGTTATTTTAAGCCTTCCAAAGATAAGTCTCCTATTCGAAAATATCCTCAATCAGCAGTGGAACTTCGGCTTTAAATCGACGAATAAGTTCCGAAAGCGCCTCCATGGCGACATTTTCCTGCTCAGATGAGGTAAAAATGAATAGTGAAATTGCCCCAACCCTTACTTCACCCAGGCTCTGATAAATATGTAAACACGTGAGTGAAAATCTGCCAAAAATCTCCTCCCGAAGCTGATAAAGTATATCATCCGCTTTCAACTCATCGACACTAAACCTTCTGGAAAGCAATGACTGTCCGTTTTTGGTGTATTCCTGAACCTGCTCCAGATAAATTCCATGGCCATTTATCCGTGTCTGACTGCTGTGCTTCTCAATAGATTCAGCGATAAATGATGGAGGAATTGGTCCTTCAAGAAATACTTTTTTCTTTCTATGCAATGGCTGGTTCATGCCCGAATATACAGATTTTGAGAAAGCTATAATACAGAAAACGTCTTGTTAAATCAACAAGAAAAAGCATTAATCTCCAGAGATGCGTTTATAATCATCCAGTGTATTTATGTTCGCCAATAAATCCGGACTCAGCCCTAAATCAGATTCAATATCCATAAGGCGACAATAATTAAGATTAATCAACTGCATCATTTTCAAAACCCCGTTTTTAATGCCGGTTTCCCAATGATGGATACAAGATCGTCGAATCAACAATGGAAATGGCTCCGGACGATCCTTATACTTCACCAACAATGCATCTGCCAAACCTGCATTCATCAACAAACCCTTCACCAAATCCTGACTAATAGAAGGCGCATCACAGGTACAGAAAAGCAATTGGTCAGACTGAGCATCCTTCATAGCCGTATACACTCCACCGGCAGGCCCATGCCCTTTCAACAAATCAGGAATCACCCGATATTTCAATGACTGATAATCTTCATGATCTGATACGATCGTTACATCCAACCCAACCAGATGAAGCGTCTCCGCCACATGATCAACCATGCGCTTTCCATTCAACAAAAGCATTCCTTTGTCAGTCCCCATTCTGGAACTTTTCCCTCCGGCTAAAATATATGCGGAGGTTTTTAATACTGAACTCATAGTCCACGCAAGGTAGGAAATAAAAGCACATTCACCGGAATCCCCGGCAGTATTTCCGACTGATTTTCATCAAGTATAACCAATGAATTCGCTCTTACAAAAGCATCCAGCTTATAACTTTCCTGATGAGGTAAAATCTGCACTCCTGTTGCATCCGCATAGGCTTTTAAAATCTGCGTCATTCCCGGTTTACATTGAAAGGAATTCAACGCAGGCAACTCAGCAAATTCCACAAAACTTCGCTGACACAACTTACTCAATGCAGGCATGACAAGGGTATAAAAACAAGTGAGAACCGAAGCAGGATTACCCGGCAATGCAAAAACCAGTTTTCGACCCTTGTATCCAAAGAAAACAGGTTTCCCCGGCTTTTGCTTTACCTTATGAAATCCGGTCTTCACTCCTGCACTCTCCAAAGCAGGCACAACGAAATCATAATCACCCACTGAAACTCCTCCGGTGAAGATAACAACATCGGCATTTTCGAGTGATGTCGCCGCTCTTTTTGAAATACGTTTCAAACTATCATTCACCCTATACACCTTCACCTCTTTAAAAACGCCCAAAGCTTCAAATGCAGCTTTTAAGGCAACCGAATTACTCTCGTAAATATGCCCGGGCTTTAATTTTTCACCAGGCACCTGCAATTCATCACCTGTCACCACAAGATGCAACACCGGAGGCAGAAACACGCTGACCTTACTGATCCCGATCGACGCAAGAAAAGCAATTGCACCGGAAGTCATCAAGTCCCCAACCTCCATCAATTTTTCACCCTTCCTGACATGGGATCCTTTTCTTCGCACATTCTTCCAGGGAGTCAGCAAATGCGAAGGGAATGTCACCATTGCACCATGCACTGAAGATTGCTCCTGTACTACTACAGTGTCAGTTCCTTTTGGCAACGCAGCACCTGTAAATATCCGAGCTGTCTCCCCTTTTTTAACCTTTCGCAAAAGTGTTTTACCGGCTTGAACTGAATCAATCAACCGGAAGGTGATACTGTCGGCAGATTCAATTGCAGAAGAAGCAACTGCATATCCATCCATTGCCGACTGATCAAACGGTGGAGAATCATAAGGTGCAATGATATCGGCAGCTAAAACTTTACCGAGCGAAACACCGAGCGAAACCACACCAGACTTTGGAGCCGGAGTATGTTTCAGGATAAGATGAACTGCCTCCTCAAAACGAACCATGTTTTTATTTTATTTCCCTTTCAGGAAGGTCAACCGGTTTTTTATGCTTCCAACGGCGATGACTCCACAACCAATATTCAGGCTGTTGCAAAATATCTCTTTCCAATAAACGGGTATGCGCTTCCGTTATTTCACCGTATGCAGTATTGGCGGGATTTTCATGCACCAATTCAAACTCTACGAGATAATGTCCGCGAGAAACTTTTTTTATGCATCCATATACAACAGGATAATTATACTCACGGGCATATTTTTCAGTCCCATACAAAACGGCTGTATCCTGATTCAGAAAGGTAGTCCAGTAAGCATTTGCCACTTTACCAGGCGACTGATCAGAGCCGAAAATAGTAACTGTCCGAATGTCTTTACCCGACTCAAACTCCTTTTTAACCGACACAATCGGAATCATCTTCAGCCCATACTTCCCTCTTGTAGCCCGCATTTTTTCATCAAAAAACTTATTGGTAAGTGGTTTATAGATAGCCACACTTTGATGCTTCAGCACCTGATCGATTCCCACAGCAAACAACTCCCAGTTATTGAAATGTCCACCTGCGAGAATTACGTTCTTCCCTTCTTCATAAAACCGGTTAATCACTTCCGGATTTTTGAACTTCATCCGTTCATCCACGTCCTTCGGGCTGATGGAAAACACCTTCAGACTCTCCACAATAAGATCACAAAAATGGCTGTAAAATGCTTTCGTAATTTCTTCATGCTCCTCCGGAGATTTATCAGGGAAAGAGCGGGAGATATTTCCATAAATTACTTTACGCCGGTACTTAAGCAGCCGATAGAATAAGAAAAACAGGAAATCGGAAAGTTTATACAATGCGCCAAACGGCAATGCTGAAACGGGCAAAATCACCAGATAATAGAGTAATGCAGAAGGAATATTTTTCATGATCAACGGCTACGAAGTTCGTAAAAAACACTGAAAAGAATCCGTGTATCCATAAAAAAACGGGGACACTTTCGTATCCCCGTTTTCATCTATTTAAGCTGATTAACGAACGATCAGACGCTTAGTCACTACAGAACCGTTTACGTTAACTTTTACCAGATACACACCATCCTGCAATGAATTAACAGGAACATTGAATACGTTTTTACCGGCAGAAGCTGCAGATGTACGGCTAAATACATTCTTACCCATCACATCGAACAATTCAACGGTAAATGCACCTGATTTCTGCAAATCAATTTCAAGCTGAGCGAAATCAGTAGCAGGATTCGGATACATACTCATTGTAAACTCCGGAGTTTGCGTCTCGCTCACGGCAGTAGTCAAACCATAAGCACCACGATTCACATTCATAATGAATCCGGTTTCTGCATCGTGCAACACCCCAATCACACGCATATGAGCTTCCTCGTAAGTTGCAGGAACCACATAAGAGAAGGTATAACTATACGTATTGTTTGCAGAAACAGTTGGAGGCAATGAATTCGCAACACCATCAAATCCACCCAGGATTTCACGACCAACGAAGTTATACTCCATAGAAGAGAAAGGAACCGGATCAGGCTCAGCATTCCAATCGTGACCGGCACCTACCAGAATATTGGTAGAACCACTATAATAATTCACCTGACTATATTGAGCGGTAGTACCTGTAACTTCATCTTCCACCACAATAGCATTAAAACGATAATCACCGGCAGCATCAGCAGCAAACGTAGCAGAAACCACCACATCCAACTGGCGGCTATTTGCATCGAAATAAGCAGAAACAGCTACATCAGCAGGAGAAACATC
>JBIIRF010000112.1:0-6961 GCA_044341715.1 Bacteroidia bacterium
AACTCCTCGACACCGGCATCCAGGTAGAAATCGCCTGCACATTGGTACTACTCGGTACCGGGCAGTATTGATCCTGCTCTTTCATTAACCATAGTAAATCCGTGTTAATCTGTTATATCAGTCTCATCTGTGTTCCCGTTAGGGTCCGGTTTAGCCACTGATTGATTATGAAAATTATGATTTATTTTTCGAAAGCCGAATATTAGTAACGCTAACTAAGCTGATCTGTTTCTTCAAAACTATTTACTTTAAATATCGGAGTCACATAAATTCACTATTGATTTAAATAAAATGCGATATCAAGAAACTATCGTCAATCAAATTATCTACTTTTCTTTCATTGAAAAATCAAAACATCTAAACCTAGAAACCTGGAAACCTGGAAACCTGGAAACCTGGAAACCTGGAAACCTAGAAACCTAGAAACCTAGAAACTTAGAAACCTAGAAACTTAGAAACCTAGAAACTTTTTTAAACTTCGAAACTTTGAGTTAGAAGAGTAACGTAAATACAGTTCCTACTTCCGGTTCCGAATCTACTTTAATTTCTATCTGATGAAATCCCGCAATTGTTTTTACTATCGGTAATCCTAAACCGTATCCATCTGCCTTGGATTTGTTCAATCGTTTAAAGCGGTCGAAAATGCTGGGGAGTTCTGCTTTCTCCATGCCGATGCCGGTGTCTTTCACTTCTACCTGCAATTGTCCGTTTACTTTGCGTGTGGTGATCATCAGACTGCCACCTTCCTTGTTGTACTTGATAGCATTGTTTACGAGATTCATAAACATGGTGAAGAGGAGTGTCTTGTTACACGGACCGTATTCGATGTCCTCGTAAAAGTGTTTGTAAAGGCGGATTTCTTTTTCCTGTAATCGTTCTTCTACTTCTTCCAGGACTTCATCAAGCAAGGCCGTGACACTTGTCCGTTCCTGTTTGAGGTATTGATCGTTTTCGATTTTTGAAATCAGCAGGAGTGCTTTAATGATGCGACTCATCCTGTTCAGCGTGCGTTGCGATTCGGTGAGTTTGATAAGCACCTCATCCGGAACTTCACTTTCAATCATGATGTTCTCCAGTCGGTTCTGGATGATGCTGATGGGCGTTTGAAGTTCATGCGATACATTGCTGATGAACTCTTTTTCGATGATGAAAGTGTCCTTGAGTTTATGCATCATTTCGTTGATGCGTTGATCAAGCTGAGTGAACTCGGTGGTGGAGCTGGGTATAGGTGTAAAATTAAAGCTGGTAGGAGAGGGTACAGGCTTTAATTTTTTGTCGATGATATTGTTCAGTGGTCTGAGCAAAAGACGGACGAAGGCTAAGTCGATGAAGAGCGAAATGAGAATCACTGCAATCATCATCACCAACATGAATCGCTGGAGAATCGATTTTAAATCGTCAATAGCGCCCGTTCCTTCGCCGATGTTTAATTCGTACATCTGATTGTCGTAAAGAAACGGACGTTTGATGATCCGGTGTTGCAATAATTCTCCTTCAATCGACCAGCTTTCGTTGCGGATGAGTGTGCCTTGTTCCATCCGTTTGAAATCGGTGATCGGATAGATGGCTACAAACTCTTCTTTCAAGATATTGTAACTTTCAAAACTACAATCCTGCTCCCGGACAATATCTGCAATACTTCCTTTGCGTACTGTGAGCAATACCCGTTCACTGCGTGCGTAAAGTCGCTTGTCGATGTGTTCGTAAACGATACGTTCAACAAGAATCGGAAGTAATGCGATAAATGCAAGTATGATTAAAGCCTTCGACACGGCGTTGTACACCGCGAACTTGACCTGTATGGTCATCTGTTTTCTGCCGAAGAGACTTTTCACCGCCCGGATTAAGGATTAACGCGGTATCCTACACCACGCACCGTTTCGAACCAGTCGATGGGAGCATGCGCTGAAAGTTTTTTGCGTAGGTTTTTAACGTGTACATCAATGTAGTTGGATTCATAATCGTCTTCCAATACATCTCCCCAGATATGTTCTGTGAGTTGAATACGGGTGAGGACACGGTTTTTATGCAGGGCGAGGTAATGCAATAGATCAAATTCTTTTTTCGTGAGATTGATCGTTTGTCCGTTGCAGCTCACACTGCGGTTCTGTATATCAATTTCAAAATCATGCACCGACATCACATTCGATTTTAATCCATGTTTACGTCGGAGAATCGCTTGCATGCGGCTGTGCAACTCGGCGAGAGAAAAGGGTTTGGCGATATAATCATCCGCTCCTAAATCGAGTCCGGCGATTTTATCTTCCACTTCTCCTCTGGCTGTTAGTACGATAAACGCACTTTCAATTCCACTCTTCTTGGATTCCTTCAGCAATTCGAGGCCATCCATATCCGGCAATCCCAGATCGAGTAGTACAAAGTCGTAGCTGTTTGCACTAATCTTGTCAGAGGCGCTGCGACCGTTGAATGCGACATCGCAATTAAAATTCTGTCTGGTAAGGTAGATCTCCATCTCATGAGACAGCGATCTTTCATCTTCCACTATCAGTACGTTCATCGTTTAAAGTTTTAATGGTTCGCGTAGGTAAAGATACATACGAAATACCCGGGTGCAAAAGTATTGCCAAAGAATGAAGATTTGAGGAGGCTATTGTTGTAACGCCTATAAATCAGCCTTGTAGCACTTGTCGATGACAGAAAGGATTATCCGGCAGGCATTGGTTAATTCCTCCCCGGAAATGGTGAGTGGTGGACAGATTCTGAGTTTCTGCGGGGCAAAGAGGAACCAATCGGTGATGACTCCTGCTGCTACACATCCTGCAATTACCCGTTGTGCAAATGCCTGATCGGCAAATTCGATAGCAAGTAACAAACCTTTTCCCGTGATCTGAACAATAGATGGATGTTGCAACTCTTTCCTGACGATGGCTTCAAGTGCCGGTACCGTTTCCTGAATATTCAGTCGCTGTATGATGTCGAAGGTGGCAATGGATGCAGCACAGCTTACCGGATGTCCGCCAAACGTGGTGATATGTCCCAGCACCGGCTGATCCGTGAGCTGTTGCATAGATGAATAAGAACTCATGAATGCTCCGATCGGCATTCCACCGCCCATTCCTTTTGCCATCACCAAAATGTCGGGAGTGATTCCATGCTGTTGGCACGCGAAGAATGTTCCGGTGCGTCCGAATCCGGTTTGTATTTCATCCAACACCATCATGGCTCCGGTTTCGGTACATCGCTCACGCAGGGCTTGTAGAAATTCAGTGCTGACGGGTATTGCTCCTGCTTCTCCTCTGATGACCTCCGTGAAAACTGCTGCGGTGGTTTCATCAATGAACTCGAGCGAACGAAAATCGTCGGGGTTGAGATGAATTACATCGGGAAGTAATGGTTGGAATGGATCTTTGAAATACGGATCGCTCATCAGACTCAATGCGCCTGTTGTGGATCCATGATAAGCATTTTTAAAAGCAATGATTTTTTTTCTGCCGGTGACTCTTCTCGCCAGTTTGATGGATCCTTCAATTGCTTCTGCTCCGGAATTGACAAAATATACACTGTCGAGGCCGGGAATCAGAGAAGAGAGTTTCTGCGCCAGCAATACCTGCGGACTCTGCACATATTCCCCGTACACCATCAGGTGCATGTATTTTTCGAGCTGCAGATGGATGGCTTCAAGCACCTCCGGGTGACGATGTCCGACGTTACTCACGGAAATACCGCTGATCAGATCGAGCCATTTTTCACCGTTTAGTCCGTAAAGAAAAATTCCCTCGGCACGCACTATTTCCAATGCGAGCGGAGCCGGACTGGTTTGAGCGACGTGACGAAGGAATAAATTTCGCAGACTCAGCTGCATATCAGAGGGCAGATAAAGCTTCTTCGATGGCGCGGATTTTCGCTTCCGCATCCGATTTTTTCTTCTGCTCAGCGGCAACAATCTCCGGCTTGGCATTGGATACAAATCGCTCGTTCCCGAGTTTGGCAGCGACTGATTTGAGGAAGCCTTTGGTGTATTCCAGTTCTTCTGCGAGACGTTTACGCTCTGCGTCTTTATCTACGTTTTCGGTCATCGGAATAAAGCACTCCAATTCACGCACCACGAACGGAAATGCACCCTGTGGTTTATCGCTGATATGTTCGATGCCGGTCAGATTGCCGAGCTTGATGATCGCTTCACTGAACTGCTGCAATGCCGGAACATTTCCATTCGCACGAATTTTCAGATCGAGCGCTTCTTTCGGACTCAGACCTTTACTCTGACGGAAATTCCGGATTTCACTGATCAGTTCTGCTGCAACAGGGAATGACTGGAGAATAGCCGCATCTTTCTCTGTAGCTTTTGGCCAGGCGGCAATGATGATATCGTCGCCTTCTTTGCGATCGCGAAGGAGATGCCAGAGTTCTTCCGTAATGAACGGCATGAACGGATGCATGATGCAAAGTATCTTTTCAAAGAATCCGGTCGTTGCTTCGAGTGTAGCTGCGTCGATTGGCTGTTGATAGGCCGGCTTAACGAGCTCGAGGTACCAGGCGCAGAAATCATCCCATACCAGTTTATAACTCGACATCAGCGCATCCGACATACGAAGCTTCTCATAATGTTCACTGATCTCTGCCAATGATTCGCTGAGTCGTGATTCGAACCAGGCGATGGCTGCTTTGTTGACTGCAGGTTGTTCGAGTTTGCTATCGACTTCCCAGCCTTTCACCAATCGAAATGCATTCCAGATTTTATTGCTGAAATTTCTTCCCTGTTCGCAGAGTCCTTCGTCAAACAATAAATCATTTCCGGCAGGAGAAGAGAGCAACATTCCAACACGCACACCATCTGCACTGTACTTCGTGATGAGGTCCAGCGGATCAGGTGAGTTGCCAAGGGATTTACTCATCTTGCGTCCCTGCTTGTCGCGTACAATTCCGGTGAGGTACACGTTGTTGAACGGCTTTTTACCTCTGTATTCATAGCCGGCCATGATCATACGTGCAATCCAGAAGAAAAGAATTTCCGGAGCCGATACGAGATCGTTGGTCGGGTAATAGTAATTAATGTCTTTGTTGTTCGGGTCCTTGAATCCGTCAAATACTGAAATCGGCCAGAGCCATGAGCTGAACCAGGTATCGAGTACATCTTCGTCCTGACGGATATCCGCAGCCGTTATACCCGGATTTTCTTTACCGAGTACCTGCAGTGCTTCCGCTTCGGTTTTACATACGGCGAAGTTGCCCCGGTTATCATACCAGGCCGGAATACGTTGTCCCCACCATAACTGTCGGCTGATGCACCAATCGTGTACGTTCTCCATCCAGTGACGGTACGTATTGACAAATTTCTCGGGATAAAGTTTTACTTCTCCATCCATTACGGCATCGAGTGCAGGCTTGGAAAACTCTTTCATCTTCACAAACCATTGCATGCTCAGTCGTGGTTCGATCACCGCATCGGTACGTTCACTGTATCCAACTTTGTTCGTATAGTCTTCCACTTTCACTACGTGTCCGAGTGCCGTAAGGTCTTTCACAATTTTTTTACGCACCACAAAACGGTCTTCCCCGACATAATGTCCCGCAGCCGCACTCAGCGTACCATCTGCATTGAGTGTATCAATTACTTCGAGCTTATGCTTTACTCCGAGGTTATAGTCATTGATATCGTGAGCTGGTGTCACCTTGAGAGCTCCTGTTCCGAATTCCATCAGGATGTACTCATCAAAAATTACCGGCACGCGACGATTTACCATCGGAATGATGGCATATTTTCCTTTCAATCCCGCATATCGTGGATCTTCCGGATGCACACAAACTGCAGTATCTCCCAGAATAGTTTCGGGACGCACTGTCGCAATGGTGATGGTTTCGTTGTTGTCGAATTTCTTCTGCAAGGCATCGGCGTCGGAAGGATCAAAAGCCTCGTCTTTATCTACAATCACATACCGCACATAAGTCAGCTTGGATTGCACTTCCTTGTGAATTACTTCCTCATCACTCACCGCAGTAAGACCTGCAGGATCCCAGTTCACCATGCGGATACCACGGTAGATATAACCTTTTTTGTAGAGGTCGATAAACACATCGATCACCGCCTCACTCAGGTCATCTTCCATCGTAAAACGGGTACGGTCCCAATCGCAGGAAGCACCCAGTTTCTTCAATTGCTCGAGGATGATACCACCGTACTTCTCCTTCCATTCCCAGGCATATTTCAGGAACTCCTCACGGCTGAGATCGGTTTTTTTGATCCCTTTGTCCTTGAGCATCTGCACCACTTTCGCCTCGGTAGCGATAGAAGCATGGTCTGTCCCCGGCACCCAACAGGCGTTTTTACCCAACATACGGGCACGGCGGATCAGTACATCCTGAATAGTATTATTGAGCATATGACCCATGTGCAATACACCGGTCACATTCGGAGGAGGAATCACAATGGTATACGGTTCCCGCTCATCAGGTACAGAGCGGAAGTACCCTTTTTGAATCCAATAGCTGTACCACTTCGTTTCGGCGGTCTCTGACTGAAATGTTTTTGGAATTTCCATAATTGGCAATCGTACCGGCTTTTTCCGGAGGCGCAAAGATAAGAAACTGCATGCCGTGATTCCAGCCGGATAGCTTTGAATTCAGCTATTTCGGTTATTTTTGAGCAGAAGCTATGAAGATCAACCTTACGACACGCATTTTCATCGGTATGCTCCTGGGCATTCTGGTGGGACATTTATACCGGGAAACACATCCCGATCCTGCTGATTTTAACAAGTTTGCAGAAAATATTCAGATCCTGAGCGATATCTTTTTGAGGCTCATTAAGATGATTATTGCGCCGTTGGTGTTCAGTACGCTGGTGTATGGAGTGGCCAAGGTGGGCGATTTTAAGAGTGTTGGGAGGATCGGGTTGAAAACAATTCTCTATTTCCAGTTCGCGACAATCCTGGCGCTGGCCTTGGGTCTGGTGCTGGTGAATCTCTTCGAGCCGGGTACGGTGATGCATTTGCCGCTTCCT
>JBIIRF010000113.1:0-6852 GCA_044341715.1 Bacteroidia bacterium
ATCCGAATGGAGTTTCATCTGGTGCAGGCAATGGATGAGATTAACCGGATGACGCAGATTATGGATAATATTCTTCTGTTCGGTAAAATGCAGTCGGGTCGTATTCCGTTTAATCCGCGATTACAGGATTTTAATGCGTTTTTGCAGCAGTTGTGTTAAGAGTTGCGTCTTCGTTTTCCTGATCGATTGATTAGAGTGACGATGGATGGAAATGTGAAAGAAGCAGCGTTCGACTCGAAAATGATGGAGCATGTTTTTTCTAATATTCTACACAATGCATTGAAATATTCTTCCGAAGATAAACCGGTGGAAGTGGTGGTGAAATGCGATCATGAATCGTACGAAGTATCTGTTCGTGATCGAGGTATTGGTATTCCTGTATTGGAGCAGGATCAATTGTTTACTTCTTTTTTCCGAGCTTCTAATACGGGTAATATCGCCGGTACCGGTATGGGACTGGTGATCGTAAAGCAATTTGTCGATTTGCATAAAGGAAAAATTCAGATAAAGAGTAAGGAGAAAGAGGGATGTGTCGTGAGTATTAAATTCCCATTAAAACCAACATTAGATGAACAAGGTATTGATTATTGAAGACGAAGAAATATTGCGTCAGAATCTGCGTGATATCCTCGACCTGGAAGGGTATGAGGTAAAAGTAGCGCCAAATGGTATGGATGGTATTGAATTGTATAATATCGAACAACCTGATTTGGTTTTATGCGATATTAAAATGCCGAAGATGGATGGGTTTGATGTTCTGAAGACAATTCGTGATTTACCGGGTGGTTTGACTACGGCTTTTATTTTTCTTTCGGCGAAGGTGGAGCATGATGATATCCGTTCAGGTATGAATCTGGGTGCCGACGATTATCTGTTAAAACCGGTGAATAGAAAGGATCTCTTGTCTGCTATCGAAACCCGATTGAAGCAGCGGACAAAGGTGCTGGAAGAAATGAACCGTCGAATAAATGAAAGTATTAACGGGGTACTCGATTTTGGTTTTGATGAAGTGCAGGCCTTGCTGTCAAGGTTGTCAAAATCGGAGCGAAAAGTGCTGTATTATGTTTCATTGGAGAAGTCTACTTCGGAAATTGCTGATCTTTTGTTTATCAGTCCTAAAACCGTGGAAAATCACCGTCATAATATCAGTAAAAAACTCGATCTGAAGGGTGGACATAGTGTCCTGGCGTTGGCACTGAAAATCAAGCCGCATCTCGGTAATATAATTACGAGTGGCCAATAAAAATATCCCTTTTTAAAACTGATAAACTTTTTTCCTGTCGTTTTGTTATCTTTCCATCATGGATAAAGTCATTCTTGTGAATCAGGACGATCAGGTGGTCGGTGAAATGGAGAAAATGGAGGCGCATGTGAAAGGCGTTTTGCATCGTGCATTTTCTGTGTTTCTTATCAATGATGCAGGGGAGTTATTGCTGCAGCAACGTGCATTTTCGAAATATCATTCTGGAGGTTTATGGACCAATACCTGTTGTAGTCATCCTGCGCCGGGCGAAGAGGTTGTGGAAGCTGCCTTGCGACGTCTTAATCAAGAATTGGGTATTCAGGATGTAGAAGTGGAGATCGTTCACCATTTTCTCTATAAAGCAGAATTTGAAAATGGACTGACAGAGCATGAATATGATTATGTCCTGAAAGGAAAGTATAATGGTATTCCCATCTTAAATAATGAAGAAGTTGAGAGTGTAAGGTGGATTTCTATGCAGCAATTAAGAGATGAAATTGATAGTGATCCGGATAGATTTACGTTCTGGTTTCGTGAATTGATTAAGCAGCAGATTTTCTGATGGTGTACTATTTTTAAGTTTTTCAAACAACTCGTTCAACAATTTTGGCATGATTTTTTTAGTGGTTCCTGTGGGATTCGTTATTTAAATAAATAGTAAGATTTTATCGCACTGTAGACATTCACATTGTGTAATGTTTGCAGTATTTGTTTGCTTCTTTTTTTTTCTGAAGTGATTATCGCTTTCTCATTGCAGTTTTCTTACGGTATATATTTCAATTGTTGGTTCGTTGATAATAGTGTAAAGCGCTGTTAATCAATTATTAGAATTGATTTTCCTGGCTCCCTTTTGGCGCTTTCTTGCAGTCCTGATACTCTGTGTGATTCTCCCGTTTTCCGGCCTTTACATGCGCATAGATTTGTTTTTGCGATAAAAGTATTCCTGTGAAATTGAAGCAACTAACAGGACGCAAAAACGAAAAACCCAATGCTATGAGCCGAATTCTACAAAGATGGTTACTTATCCTGGCAGCTGCGCTGGTCTTCCTCAACGGGGAGCAAGCGAAGGCGAGCCATGCGATGGGAGCCGATATGACGTACGAGTGCCTCGGTGGCAATACCTACAAGATTAGGCTTTCCTTCTACCGCGATTGTATTGGTATTAATGCCCCGGCAAATGTTTATGTAAACATCCGATCGACCACATGTGGTCAGAATCTGGGTGTGACTTGTTATCCGATTCCGGGTACGGGGCAGGAAGTGACGTATTTATGTCCGACTGCTACCAGTACTTGTAATGGAGGTACCTTCACAGGTATTCAGGAGTGGGTGTATGAGGGGGTGGTGACATTACCTATGCAATGTCCTGATTGGCAGTTCTCGTATTCCCTGTGTTGCAGAAATGCTGCGATCACTACCATTTCGAATCCTGGTTCCAATACCTTCTTTATATATGCGAACCTGGATAATACGGTAGCCCAATGCAATACTTCGCCTACTTTCTCGAATAAGCCGGTTCCATTTGCTTGTCTTGGTCAGGAGCTTTGCTTTAATCACGGTGCGGTTGATCCGGACGGTGATTCACTCGTTTATACACTGGTGAATCCAAGACAAACAGCTACCAATAATGTGAGTTATATCGCTCCATATAATGCAACTACTCCGCTGGCTTCTACGCCGGCAATTCAATTTAATGGTGCTACCGGTGATATCTGTTTTACTCCAACACAGTTGCAGGTTACCGTTATGGCCGTATTGGTACAAGAGTATCGCAATGGTGTATTAATTGGTTCAGTGGTTCGTGATATCCAGATTACAGTATTGAATTGTAATAATGATTTGCCAACATTAACCGGAATAAATGGTACCAATGATTTCGATATTACTGTTTGTGCGAATGATAATCTTTGTTTTGATATCTACTCGAATGATACTGATGCCGGCCAAAGTTTGACATTGACTTCCAATAACGGAATTCCTGCAGGTAATTTTACCTCTGCCGGTGCTCCACATCCTACGGGAACTTTCTGCTGGACACCTACAACATCCGATATCAGTAATAACCCATATTGCTTTACGGTGCGTGTGAATGATGATGCTTGTCCTTTCTTTGGGGCGAATACTTATTCATATTGTATTACCGTTACCGGTATAGTTGTAGATGCTGGTCCTGATCAATACATCGCTTGTAGTGATCTGGCTACATTAACAGCAAATGCTACCGGTGGTAATCCGCCTTATACTTATTTATGGAGTAACGGTTTTACCGGCCCTACGCAAACAGTTCCGGTTGGAACATATGTTGTTACTGTTTCAGATGGTAATTGTAGCAGCACTGATACGGTGCAGGTGTTGAGTGCATTTGAACCTACGGCCGCATTTACATGGACAGGTGCCTGTATAAATTCAACAGTTCAGTTTACTGATCAAAGCAGTACTCCCGGTGGTATGCAGTTCTGGAACTGGAATTTCGGTGATGGTTCAAGTTCTACATTACAGAATCCTTCTCATAATTTCCCGGGACCGGGCACTTATAATGTGACCTTGGTTGTGGAGAATATTTATGGTTGTACTGATACAATTGTTCAACCTGTGGTGATTGCTCCTTTGCCGGTTCCTTCGTTCTCTACAGATACAACTTGTGCCGGTTCGTTGATTCATTTTAATAATACCAGTATTCCTCCCGGTGCAAACTGGCAGTGGGTTTTCAGCAATGGTGCAACTTCTACTTCTCAGAACCCATCAGTGGTTTTGGGTGGTCCCGGAACTTATACGGCTACATTGATTGTGACCGATTCTCTTGGTTGTACAGATTCAATTACACAAAATGTGGTGGTGAATCCACAGCCGGTTGCTGCATTTACTGCTGTAGGTAGTGGGTGTCAGAATGTACCGGTGACGTTCAATAATACTTCTACCGGTGGTACTTCCTATTACTGGAATTTTGGAGATGGTGATACATCAACATTGCAGAACCCGGTTCATGTATTTACCAACAACGGAACATATACAGTGACATTGGTGGTGGCGAATGCTTTCGGATGTATGGATACGTTGACATTACCTGTACAGATCAATGGTCCGCCCGTTGCTGCAGCAGGTCCTGATGTAACTATATGTATTGGATCTAACGCTACTATCACCGCTTCCGGTGGTACTTCTTATCAATGGAGTCCAGGTGGTTTGTCCGGCAGTCCTATTTCAGTTTCTCCCGGATCCAATACTACATATACTGTAATTGTTACTGATGCGAATGGTTGCAGCGCAATTGACAGCGTGAACGTATTTGTAAATCCATTGCCAGTTCCAACTGTAAGTCCGAATGTGAGTATCTGTCAGGGACAAAGTGCTACGCTGATTGCCGGCGGTGGTGTGAGTTATAGCTGGAATCCAAGCGGAAATAATAATGATACCATTTCAGTTTCTCCTAATAGTTCTACTACGTATGCGGTGAATGTCATCGATGCAAACGGATGTCAGGCTACCGCTTTCGTGAATGTAACGGTGAATCTGAATCCTGTCATCAATCTGCCTGCCGGAGTGTTTATCTGTAGTGGGGTGAGTGCTACATTGGATGCCGGTGCCGGTGCTTCATCTTATCAATGGAGTAACGGAGCTAATACCCAAACTATCTCCGTGAATTCTCAGGGAGCTTATTCAGTAACAGTAACAAATTCTTTTGGTTGTACATCTACCGCTTCTACACAGGTTACAGTAGGAGGACAGGTGATCAGTAATAATGCAACAATAGCTATTTGTCAGGGCCAAACTGCAACACTGGATGCAGGATATACTGGATTGAACTACCAATGGAGTACAGGTGCAAGCTCGCAGACAATCAGTGTGAGTCAGGCAGGTGTATATAGTGTGACGATTACAGATGGAAACGGTTGTACAGGAACTATTGCAAACACAGTTCAGGTAAATCCATTACCACAGGCTGCATTCACTCCGAATGATGAATGTTTGAATGACAGTGTGTTCTTCATGGATGCTTCTGCAGTAAATGGTGGATCAATTACCGGATGGAGTTGGGATCTGGGGGATGGAAATATTTCCTACGCACAGGATCCTATCCATGTGTACAATAATCCGGGCGCTTATAATGTGACACTGACGGTGACATCTAATAATGGATGTACATCTACAATAGCAGATACGTTAAATATCTATCCGATTCCAAATGCGGCTTTCGCTGCCAATCCGGGTTGCGTATATTCAAATCTTAACTTTACCAATCAAAGTTCTGTTGGTTTTGGAAATATTATCAGCTGGAACTGGACCTTCGGTGATGGAACTACTTCTTCTACTCAAAGTCCGCAGCATGCCTTTAGTGCTCCGGGCAACTATAATGTTACTTTAGTTGTTGCTACTCCGGGAGGTTGTGCAGATACTGTGAATTCAATTGTGCAGGTATATCCTCAGCCTAGTCTTTCATTCACTTCAACTCCAACAATTATCTGTCAGGGTGGAACTGTGACATTGAATAATACCAGTACATCTACCAATGGAATCATCAATAATTTCCAATGGAGTTTTGGTAATGGTCAGACGTCAACACAAAATAATCCGACGGTTACTTATAATACTGCCGGTTCCTATAATGTAACTTTAATCGGTACGACGGTTCATGGATGTTCTGATACATTAAATCAACCGGTAACCGTAAATGCTCCTCCCGTTGCGGATGCAGGAAGTAATCAGTCGCTTTGTATTGGTCAGTCGGCAACACTTACTGCAACCGGTGGCGGAACATATGTATGGACTCCGGGTGGTTCTACAGCAGCAGCCATCAATGTCAGTCCGACAACCAGTGGATGGTATTCTGTTGTAGTTACAAATGCCAATGGATGTACTTCCAGAGATAGTGCCTATGTAACAGTAAGACCATTGCCAACACCCAATGCCGGTCCTGATAGAACTCTTTGTTTAGGTGGAAGTGTGAGCTTAACCGCAACAGGTGGTGGTACCTATGTATGGACACCAGGTGGTGCAACAACTCCAACAATAACTGTAAATCCTGCTTCAACTACTAATTACATAGTAACAGTAACTGCAGCAAACGGATGTACAAGAAATGATACAGCGCGTGTTGTGGTAAATGCATTGCCGGTTGCCAGTGCCGGACCTGATAAAGTAATTTGTTATGGTGCAACTACCGGTCTTACAGCTACCGGAGGGGCAACCTACAGTTGGGCTCATAATGGCGCAACATCAGCAACTGTGTATGTGAATCCTACTGTAGCTACTTCGTATGTGGTTACGGTTACTAATGCAAGCGGTTGTACAGCCCGGGATACAGTGGCAGTATCGATTAATCCTACACCAACAGTTACCGGATCAAATGCATTCTTCTGTACGGGATACAGCACAACATTAAATGCCGGTAATCCGGGTATGACCTATCTCTGGTCACCAAGCGGTGATACTACACAAACAGTTGTTGTGTCTGATCCCGGTGTATACAGTGTGGTGGTGACAAATGCATTTGGTTGTCAGGGATCAGGTTCATTCAATGTGAGTGAGGGTGGTACAGGACTTGCACCGAATCCAATCAATACAGTTGTCTGTCAGGGTGTGAATGTAACACTTGATGCCGGTAACTCAGG
>JBIIRF010000114.1:0-6843 GCA_044341715.1 Bacteroidia bacterium
TCCTCGAAGGACGATACAATGGACTATTGGGAAATCCGAACGGTGTTGGGACATGGAGCACGATGTTTTTTATATTTATTTACATGTCTCTCGAACATTACCCTGACATTCTCAGCCGTAATGAAAAAATAATTGTATTTGGTTCATTGGTATTCTCTGTTCTATTGGCGAGTTCCAGGAACTGTATTTTCTCCATAGCCATCTTTTTATTCTTCTCCCGCTTCTACAAAATATCACCATGGATAGGATTTGTTCTGGTAATCACCATTGCTTTACTGTACCAGGTAATCAATGAAAACCTTCCATTCATCATTACCAGTCTGGGCCTTGGAGAGTACTTCCGCGTTGAACATTTGAATGACGGATCCGGGCGATTAATTGCGTGGACCTTTGCATGGAAACAAATTCAGGAGCATTACTTCCTGCTCGGACGAGGATTTGCATTTGAAGAATGGTTATTCGAAGTAAATCAGGATTGGCTAAATGTACTTGGCCACCAGGGAGGAGTACATAACACTTACCTTGCTGTTTGGCTCAACACCGGAATTATCGGATTAATCTGTTATCTCTTCGGGTTCTTCTACAACTTTGCAAAAGCAGCAAGAACAAATCACATGTCGTTTCCTGTAATGTTTGCGATTCTTTTTTCCATCACCTTCGAAGCATGGTTTCAGGCGTCACTTAATCCGTTCACCATTATCGCCTTATTAGTAATTACACTCCTGCAATATGTCAAGCCAGCCGACGCCGAAGAAAAAGGCGCTGTTCCTGTATTATGAGTTAGCAGGATACGTAGTGGCTTGCCTTGAAAAACTTGCGGCTACTTTTCCTGTTGAAGTGCATCTGGTGCGCTACCCTGTAGTGCAGGTAGCACCTTTCAATATTTCTTTAAGTGAAAACATCCATCTCTACGAGCGGAAAGATTATAACGATCAAGGATTGGTGGAGCTCACTGAAAAAATTAATCCTGATTTCGTTTTTGTATGTGGCTGGGCCGACAAGGGCTATCTTGCTGTTGCTAAAAAGCTGAAGAAAAGAGTGCCGGTAGTATTAACGCTTGACAACCCCTGGCTTGGTACTTTAAAACAACATATAGCAGGTATACTTGGACAATTTTACCTTCCCCGTTTATTCACTCATTGCTGGGTGCCAGGTGAGCCTAATGCAATTTACGCACGCAAGCTGGGATTCAGAGGTGATAAACTGTTTACTGGAATGTACTCAGCCGACACCGAACTTTTTAAGAAATATGAACATGAAATCAGTAATCGAAAAGCTGCCAACTTTCCACATCGGTTTATTTATGTTGGCAGATATACGGAGTTAAAAGGAATACGAGAGTTATGGTCGGCCTTTAGTAAACTGAGTGAAGATGAACGTAAAGATTGGGAACTCTGGTGTTTGGGAAAAGGAGAGCTTGAACATGAGCTACCTGTACATCCCGCAATAAAAAATATTGGCTTTGTTCAACCGGACAAGCTAGCACCATTTCTGGAACAAACCAGTGTATTTATACTCCCAACACATTATGAACACTGGGGAGTGGTGGTACATGAATTTGCAGCAGCCGGCTTCCCCTTAGTATGCAGTACAAAAACCAGCGCTGCCACCTTTCTCCTGCATGAAGGGAAAAACGGTTTTTTCACTGAACCAAAAAGTGAATCATCCGTACGCGAGGCACTACTGAAAGTTATAAGCAGTAGTGATGAAGAGTTGAAAAAAATGGGAGAAGCCAGCAAACGCGAAGCAGAAAAAATCACACCTTTAACCTGGGCAGAAACTGCCTGGAAAATATTGAACAAATCCTGATATGTGCGGCATAAGCGGAATATATAGTGTACGATTACCGGAAGATGCAGAACGTCGGTTACAATCGATGAATGACCGGATTGCACATCGTGGACCTGATGATCAGGGAACGTATGTGGGTGAAAAAATTGCGCTTGGTCAACGTCGACTGGCAATTCTGGATTTGAGTCCGGCGGGCCATCAGCCTATGTTTGACCAAAGCAGAAAGCTGGCCATAGTTTTCAATGGAGAGATTTACAACTTCCGTGAAATACGAGCTGAAATCAATGACTATCCGTTCAAAACACAAAGTGATACTGAAGTAATTCTTGCGGCGTATTTAAAATGGGGCAAGGAATGTTTGCATAAGTTCAACGGCATGTTTGCTTTTGCCATCTGGGATTTTGAAAAACAAGATTTGTTCATTGCCAGAGATCGCCTCGGTATAAAACCACTTTACTATCATCACAAAGACGGCGTATTTCTGTTCAGCTCAGAGGTAAGAGGTATACTGGATTCCGGATTGGTTGAACGAAAAATCAACCGTGAGGTCATTGATGAATATTTCACCTATCAGACCGTACATGCACCGAACACATTAATCAAAGATGTGTACATGCTCATGCCCGGACATCATCTTTACGCAAAGAATGGAAAAATAGAGATCGGACAATGGTGGTCGCCACGGGATAATTATTCAACAGCATCAGAAGGTAAATCCTATCAGGAAGTTTGTAAAGATGTTTACACCTTGCTGATGGAAGCTGTAGAACGCAGGCTGATCAGTGACGTTCCATTTGGCGCATTTCTTTCCGGAGGAATCGACTCGAGTGCAGTTGTTGGTTTAATGAGCAGGATTCAGGAGCAGAAAGTGAAAACATTCACGATTGTTTTTGATGAAGAAGAGTTCAGCGAAGCAAAATTTGCACGGATGGTGGCTAATAAATTCCAAACCGACCATCATGAATTCCGGTTAAAACCGGATGACTTCCTTCGTGAATTACCCGTTGCTCTTTCGTCCCTCGATCATCCGAGCGGAGATGGTCCGAATTCCTATACAGTATCAAAGATCACACGGGAAGCAGGAATCACCATGGCCTTATCAGGACTTGGCGGTGACGAATTATTTGCAGGATATCCGGTGTTCAACCGAAGTATACAACTCGAACAAAAGAAATGGCTGTTTCAGGTTCCACGTAGTCTGAGGACTGCCGGAGGAGCCTTGTATTCCGCTCTCAAAAAAGATACTACCGCTAAAAAGACAGCACAGCTTCTTGGATTAAAGGACGGGAGTCTGAGAAATACATTCCCGCTTTCACGCCAGGTAGGAATGCCTGACTATGTAGAAGCGCTACTTAAAAACAACAACGTGAATGCAGATGCAATACAGCGCATACTGGATCACGAATTAGGCGGCCGCGGTAAGTCGTTGCCGTTATTAAGCCGCGTTAGTGTTGCCGAGATTACCACTTACATGCAGAATGTATTGCTGCGGGATACTGATCAGATGAGCATGGCCGTAGCACTTGAGGTACGTGTCCCCTTCCTCGACTACAAACTTGCGGAATACACACTTGGTATCAGCGACGAATACAAAAAGCCACTCATCCCGAAAAAACTCCTCGTAGACAGTTTGGGAGATTTATTGCCTCACGAAGTAGTACACCGCCCGAAAATGGGATTTGTATTCCCTTGGGCTGTATGGTTAAAGAAAGAATTGCAGCCACTCTGCGACCAACATATCCGACAACTTGCACAACGGGATTTTATTCATAGCGACTACCTGATCGACTCCTGGAAAAGATTTCAGGCAGGCGATAAACAAGTACGCTGGCTCGATATGTGGCTATGTACAGTACTCGAACATTGGATGCAAACCAATAATATTGAATCCTGAATAACCGTTGGCTGAAAAGAAAAAAATACTTGTTTTTGTTGACTGGTATCTGCCTGGTTACAAAGCCGGCGGACCTATCCGTTCGGTAGCTAACATGTGCGGACACCTGAAAAACGATTATCATTTCCGCATTGTCACGGCCGATACAGATCTCCACGAAACTACCCCTTATAAAAACATTCAATCGGATGTATGGACAAAGGGACCTGACGGAACAGATGTACTTTATCTTTCGGCTAGCCACCGACGTTATAACGACATTCAGCGCATCATCACCGAAGAAAGAGCCGATGTAATCTATCTCAACTCAGTTTTTTCGAAAACGTTTACTCTTTATCCGCTGATGGTCAGGAAACGGCATTTTCCGACACGAAAAGTAGTACTTGCACCACGGGGAATGCTTGGAACCGGAGCCTTAAACATCAAGCCACTCAAGAAAAAATTATTTCTGCTGAACGCCCGCATCATGGGACTATACCGGAACATCAGATGGCATACCTCATCGGAAGCAGAAACCAGGGAAGTACAAAGCATCTTCGGAAAACAAGCCAACGCCACAGTCGCTTTAAACCTCAGCCAACCGCGGGAGTTAAAACAATATTCACGCGTAAAAAATAAAGGAGTACTTCGTGCAGCTTTTTTATCCCGAATATCCTACAAAAAGAATCTGGAAGGAACATTAAAAATCCTCGCCGGACTCCCCTCCTCTCTCCGTGTAGAATTTGATATTTACGGGCCAGTGGAAGAGCCTGAATATTGGAAGCGATGTGAAGATCTGATCCAACAGATGCCATCACACATTCGTGTTCAATACAAAGGAGCCATCGCCAATGAAAAAGTCACGGAAACACTCCGGGAATATCATCTAAGCATATTACTTACCTTTAATGAAAACTTCGGACATTCGATAGTAGAAAGTCTCGCAGCAGGATGTCCGGTATTACTCAGCGATCAAACTCCATGGAAAAATCTCGCAACCCAACATGCAGGCTGGGAGTTTCCTTTAAGCGAAGAATCATCTATACGCGAAGTATTATCTACCATCGGAGAAATGGATCAGGCTACCTTCGACAAATGGAGCAACGGAGCATTAACCTTAGCAGAGAAGATCATACGTAATCCCGATTCAATTCAACAACATCATATTTTATTCTCCTGAATCAATCCAACCATGACACAGGAAACCACACAACTCTCCACCTACAACAATAGCTGGTACAATCCGGGAGGCGGACCGATAAAAAGGCTGCTCTGGTATTATATAAACATCCTTTTCCTCATGAACCCACTCAATCCCTTCAGCGGGTTAAAAGTCTTTCTGCTACGGTTATTTGGGGCAAAAGTGGGCAAAGGTGTCGTCATCAAGCCCAACGTCAACATAAAATACCCCTGGTTACTTGAAATTGGTGATTATACCTGGATTGGAGAGCGCGCCTGGATCGACAACCTCGCCCAGGTAAAAATTGGCAAGAACTGCTGCATCAGCCAGGGAGCCATGTTATTATGCGGTAACCACAACTACAAAAAGCCTACCTTTGACTTGATTGTGAAGCCAATAACGCTCGAAGACGGAGCCTGGGTAGGTGCATTATCGGTGGTATGTCCGGGAGTAACGATAAAATCGCATGCAATATTAACGGTACAATCGGTTGCAGCGGAAACCCTGGAGCCCTTTGCGCTGTATAAGGGAAACCCGGCAGTACGCATCAGAGAACGCGTTATCAGCGATAAATAATCAGAAATCCGGAACTGAAGGCCGCATCGGAATCGATAAGACCCTTCAGCACGGCAAGCGAAAAAGAAAACCAGAACCAGATGAAAATTTCCATCATCACCATTACCTATAACAGTGCGGCCACTGTAGAAGACACCATCAAATCGGTAGTAATGCAAGACTATCCGAATGTAGAATATTTAATCATAGATGGTAAATCGAAAGACAGCACCTTACAGATTGCGGAGAAATACAAAGACAAAATTTCCAAGATCGTTTCAGAAAAGGACAAAGGGTTGTATGATGCTTTAAACAAAGGAATCAAACATGCAAGTGGTGAAATTATCGGCATGTTGCACTCTGACGATCTGTATGCACATCCGCAGGTATTAAAACACGTAGTTGAAACTTTCCAAAAAAATCCGGATGCTGAAGGTGTATATGCAGACCTCGTATTTGTAAACCGCAACGACACCAACAAAGTGATGCGTACCTGGGAATCCGGAGAATATCAGGAAGGAGATTTTCTGAAAGGCTGGATGCCACCACACCCTACATTCTTTGTCAGAAAAGAAGTGTATGAAAAATTCGGCGGTTTCAATACAGAACTTAAACTGTCAGCCGATTACGAGTTAATGCTTCGTCTCATTCACAAAAACAATATCAAGCTTGCCTACCTCAACGAAACCATCGTTAAGATGCGAATGGGAGGCGTGAGCAATGTGAGTTTCTTTGTAAAACTCAAAGCGAATCTCGAAGATAAAATGGCATGGAAATTAAACGGCATCAAACCAAACATGATGACCATGCTCATGAAACCACTTCGCAAGATTGGCCAATACTTCAAGCGCGCTTACAATATGTTTTTCTATTAAACGCAAGTCGGAGAATTTACCGGCAACAGCTTGATTGAAATTTAAAAATTACTACTAAATAAAAAAGGCGACCGGCATTTCAGCTCCGGCCACCTTCAACCTTCCACACTACTATTTCTTAATTACTTTTTAAACGTTTTTGGTTTAGCGAGTGTAAACACACGGGAAATATTAAACCCGAAGTGAATATCACCTTTATCCCATTTCCCATCTGTATCCGCAATCAACGCACGTTCATTCATGCCCAACGCATTGGTGAAGTGCAATTGAAACACGTGACCACCGGTTTCAATATCAAAACCCAGGGACAATGCATCGGTATTTGTTGGACCCAATTGATTCGGCAGATTATAAAAATACTCAGCATTGATCGCAATACGACGGGTTAATTTCAAACGCGTACCGATACCCAGTGAATAGATATCATGATTATCCTGATTTGTTGGAACGAGATTCCGGTGCAATACAGTTGGCATTAACTGCAAACTAAATGCATCAGAAAACTTACGACCAATCAACATCTGATGATAATACGACAAGCGCGAAGTATAATAATTATCCCGATCCGG